>JBGPVT010000014.1:0-16828 GCA_041491825.1 Xanthobacteraceae bacterium
CGCTCCCAGCGGCTCGCCATCGCCAACAACAGAAACGAGGCGGGGAGCTGGCCGATGTTGAGCGCTGAAAGTGCCGGGCCGATCAGGTCGCTGCGTCCATTGCTCGCAAGGTAACCGGGCAGAAATCCGTTCGAGCAGAAATACATCGTGTTCGCCGCGCCCATGACGAAAGAGAGCTTCCACAACAAGGGGTCGCGCCAATCGGGCCACCAGCGGCGCGAAAGCGCCACGGCGACGCTTGACCGCGGCTGAAAGACGAAAACAAGAAGCGCGATCAGGACGAGCGGAACGGACCAAAAGACGAGACTCGCACGCCAGCTCTCAGTGAAGAGCGGCAGCACGAACGGGATGGTGAAGGCTACGGGCAGCGCCTCGCCGATCAGCAGTCCGTTGGTGTAGACGGCGGTGCCGAATCCGATGCGCGCGGGCAACCACGCGCGCACGATGGGCGGCAGCGACGGCTGCATGATTGCAATCCCCGCGCCCATGACGATGGTCGCCGCATAGAGTGCCGCGATCCCCGGTGCGAGACCGCGTAGCGCCGAGCCCGCGGCTGCGAGCAAGAGCCCGATCACCAGCGCTGGCACCGCGCCGACGCGGGCGATCAGAAGCGAGCCTGGCACGGCGGCGATGGCGAACAGGATCACCGGCAAGCCCGTAAGGATTCCGATCTCAGTGCCGGACAGGTGAAGGTCGGCCTGGATCAGCGCCAGCACCGGCGGGATGGCGAGGATCGGCAGCCGCAGCGCGTTGCCCGAGAGCCAAAGCAAAATCAGCGCGGTGAATGGACGTGCGCTTTCGCTCATGCCGCGCCCTTCAGGCGCTCCAGAGCTTCGACGATCTTGGCGCGGCGGCCTTCCGCCTCCGCGCGCTTCTCGCGCTGCTCGTCGACCACTTCTTCCGGCGCGCGCGCCATGAAGTCGGCGTTGGTAAGCTTCTTATCGACGCGGTCGATGTCGTCGGCGACCTTCTTCAGCTCTTTCTCGAGTCGGGTGCGCTCGGCGGCGAGATCGATGACGCCCTTCAAGGGCATCGCCGCCACCTCACCGCGTACCAGTAACTGCACCGAGCCTGCGGGCGGCTTCGCAGCGAAAGAAATACCCGAAAGCCGTGCGAGACGGCGCAACGCCTCGTCCCAACGCTCTGCCCGCGCCTGCGTTTCCTTCGCAGCGACGAGCACGAGCGGCACTTGTGTCGCAGCCGGCACATTCATCTCCGAGCGCACCGAGCGCACCGCCGAGACGAGATCGACGAGCCAGCCGATCTCGGCCTCGGCTTTTTCGTCTTCCAGACCTTCAAGGCGCGGCCAGGGCGCGAGCGCCAAGAGACCTTCGCGCTTCGCGCCTTGCGTCGAGGTGAGCCGCCAGAGTTCTTCGGTCAGGAACGGCATGAAGGGGTGCAAGAGTTTCAGGATTTCATCCTGCACGAAGGCGGCGGCGGCGCGCGTTTCAGTCTTGGCGGCGCCATCGGCACCGGTGAGCACTGGCTTCGCAAGCTCGATGTACCAATCGCAATAGATGCTCCAGACGAAGCGGTAGACGGCGTTGGCCGCATCGTTGAACTTGTAGGTCTCGATCGCGGCCGTGACTTCTTTCGCGGCGCGTGCGGCTTCGCCCAAAATCCAGCGGTTGAGCGTCTCCTTCGCCGATTTCGGATCGAAACTGGCGGCGCGCGCGGCGCCATTCATCTCGGCGAAGCGGGCGGCGTTCCAGAGCTTGGTCGCGAAATTGCGGTAGCCCTCGACGCGGCTCGTCGCGAGCTTAATGTCGCGGCCTTGCGCCGCCATCGCCGCCAACGTGAAGCGTAGCGCGTCGGCACCATAGTCGTCGATCAGGTGCAGGGGATCGATGACGTTCCCCTTCGATTTCGACATTTTGGCGCCGCGCTCGTCGCGCACCAGCGCGTGGATGTAGACGGTGTGGAACGGGATCTCCTTCATAAAATGGAGTCCCATCATCATCATGCGCGCGACCCAGAAGAAGATGATGTCGAAGCCGGTGACGAGGACACTCGTCGGGTAATAGCGCTTCAACTCCGGCGTCTGGTCCGGCCAGCCGAGCGTCGAGAACGGCCACAGCGCCGAGGAGAACCAAGTGTCGAGGACGTCCTCGTCGCGCCAGATGAAGACTGTTTTGTTGTCCTGTCTCATGTCTCGCAAGACGTCGTCTCTCTTGAGATCGCGCGACGAAGACAGAACCGCTATCGGTTTTCCATAAATTATCTGGGCTTGATGGCGGGCATCGCTCTCGGACGCCGCTGTAAAGACTCGATTTTTGCCGCCATCGCCAAGTTCGTAAGAGAGCTTGTCGTTGTCTGTATATGGCCCATACCAAACCGGAATTTGGTGCCCCCACCAGAGCTGGCGCGACACGCACCAGGGCTGGATGTTTTCCAGCCAATCGAAATAGGTCTTTTCCCAATTCTTCGGAACGAAGCTGGTCTTGCCGCTCTTGACGGCCTTGATCGCATCGACCGCAAGCCTCTTCGCGTCGACATACCACTGTTCGGTGAGGCGTGGCTCCAGAACGACGCCTGAGCGGTCGCCGTGCGGCACGGTGTGGGCGTTCGGTTCAATTTTTTCGAGCAAGCCCTTCACTTCCAACATTTCAACAATGGCCTTGCGCGCGACGAAGCGGTCCTTGCCGTCGAGTGCGAGCAGCGCATCGAGGTCGGCGCCCTCCGCCGCGCGTGCAAGAAATGCGTCGTTATTCTTCAAGGTAACGCGCGCGTCCTCGCTGAAGATGTTGATGAGCGGTAAATTGTGCCGGCGCCCGACCTCGAAGTCGTTGAAGTCGTGCGCGGGCGTGATCTTGACCGCGCCCGAGCCTTTCTCCGGATCGGAATATTCGTCAGCGACGATCGGGATCTTCCGCCCGACGAGCGGCAGGACCGCGTTCTTGCGCACGAAATTCTTGTAGCGATCGTCGTCGGGGTGGACTGCGACGGCGGTGTCGCCGAGCATCGTCTCGGGCCGCGTCGTCGCGACGGTTATGTATGTATTTTCAAGGCCTTCTACCGGGTACTTGATGTGCCACAAATGGCCCTTCACCTCGACCTGCTGCACCTCCAAGTCGGAAATCGCGGTGAGCAATTTCGGGTCCCAGTTCACCAGCCGCTTGTCGCGGTAGATCAGCCCCTCTTTATGCAGCGCGACGAAGACTTCGATGACGGCGCGCGACAGCCCTTCGTCCATGGTGAAGCGCTCGCGCCGCCAGTCGCACGAAGCACCGAGGCGCTTGAGCTGGCGGATGATGATGTCGCCGGATTCCTTCTTCCATTCCCACACGCGCTTGATGAAGGCGTCGCGGCCCATAGCTCGCCGGTTCGGTTCCTGCCGTTCCATCAATTGGCGCTCGACCACCATTTGCGTCGCGATCCCGGCGTGGTCGGTGCCGGGCTGCCACAGCACATCCTTCCCACGCATGCGCTCGAAGCGGCAAAGGATGTCTTGCAAGGTGTTGTTGAGCGCATGGCCCATGTGCAGGGAGCCCGTGACGTTCGGCGGCGGGATCACGATGCAGAAGGGCTCGGCGTTCTTGCGCTCCGGGCGGCCGGAATCGAAGGCGCCGGCGTCCACCCAGCTGCGGTAGATGCGGTCCTCGACTTCGGCGGGCTGGTAGGTCTTTTCGAGCATGGGATTCGCGCTGTTCGCGCGGCTTAAAGAGCCGAGCGGGCAGAGAGTGTCAACGCATGCTCGTTAGGCCCCTCCCCACCTGAATTCAGGCTTACCCGAGTTCGGGCATTTGGAAAGGAGCGCAGTCGGAAACATCTGACTTCGGCTGGGCGAGCACGGCGATCACGCAGAGGCGAGCCGAGGGCGGAGCAAGAGATCGAATTCAATTCCGGACTTCGTCGATGGATGCGGGTTATCCGCTCTTTTCTTTGTATTCTTTTTAAGATAAACTTTTAGTTGTATCTAATGGCATGGATAGCTCGAGCGATGGGAACGGGAGCCGACATTCTTGCATTAAGGGAACCGCTGAAGCCGCTGCATACGCAGTCGGCTTCCTGGGCGGCGCTGCTTTCTATCGCCGCCGCCGGTGGCTACATCGCTTGTTTTCTGGGCGCTGGCTTTCTCACGTCGATGCCTCTGCGTATCGCCTGCGCGGTCGCGTTAGGGCTGTTCATCGGGTTGCTATTCCGCATTGCGCATGATGCGGGGCATGAATGCCATTTCAAGAGCCGGCGGTTAAATCGCATTGTAGGCTGGCTGTCCAATCTAGCGCCCTACCATCCCTTCAGTGTGTGGCTGCTTTTTCATAACCGGCGCCACCACGCTTTCACGAATTTGCGGGGTCGAGATTATATCTGGATCCCGCTGTCGAAGGCGGACTATGACGCGCTCGGTCCGTTTGGCCGGGCACGCGAGCGCTTTTATCGCACCACACTCGGAGTCGGCGCTTACTATCTCTACGCCATCTGGTGGAAGAAGATGAGCTTCCCGCGGCGCGCCGACGTGCGAAAAATACGGATCGAATATATTCTTGATTCCATAGCCGTATTGATTTTTCTCGGCTTGCAGCTTGCCGCGCTTGCCGCGGGGGCAAGCGGCTTTAAGGAATTTTTGTTGAGCGTAATCCTGGCAATCGTCGTGCCGTTTGTCGTTTTCAACTGGAGCATCGGTTTCGTCAGCTTCCTCAATCACACGCATCCCGAGGTGCCCTGGTTTGCCCGCCGCGAGGAATGGTCCTTTCATACCGGTCAAGTGAACTGTACCGTGCATATGGGCGTGCCGAGATGGATGGTCTTTTTCATGACCGATATCGGGTTACACGGGGCGCATCACATCGATCCACGCATCCCCATTTGGGGCCTTGACCGAGCCGAGCCCCAGATTGTCGCGGGGGCCCGCGAAGATATCGTGCTGGAAAAGTGGACCTGGCGCCGCCACCGCGAGATTATGAAATGCTGCAAACTCTACGATTACGACCGGCACCAATGGCTCGATTTCGACGGACGGCCGACAGCGCCGAGGATCATCCTGGCGGGGCGGCAGATGGCCCCTCGGATCGCCTAGCGGCGATCCGGCCCTCCCCTGATAGGCGAGAGATAAATCCCTGGATCAACGCCCGCCGCGCGAGACGCGCTCGATCTCGGCGCGCACCAGCCGCTCCACGAGGCTCGGCAGATTGTCCTCGAGCCAGGTCTGCAGCATCGGCTTCAGCATCTCGCGCACCACGTCCTCGATCGAGCGCGAGCCCTCGGCGAACATGGTGTTGGCGAGCGTACCGAAGGCGGCGGAAACCGCCTCGCTCGCGCGCTGCGAGAGCAATTGCTCGTCGAGCCGGGTGGGATAGGCGGTGCGGGCCGGCACTGCGGCGGGTGCCAGCGGCTCGGGTTCCTGGCGCCGCATCTGATCGCGGAACTCGACGTCCGGGCTTTCGACCGGCTTGAAGGCAGGCTCGCTTTTCGTCTCGACCATGTCGGTAAGCTCCAGGACGTCGGGTTCCTGCGGGGGCGGCGGCGCGCTCGGCTTGCTGACCGGCGGGGCCGCGGGCTTCGCCGCCGAGACGAGCGGCGGCGGCGCCGGCCGTTCCGGCACGGGCTTTGACGCCGGCTCTCCCGAGCCATTCTCGTCGGAAATGATCCGCCGGATGGAGGCGAGGATTTCCTCCATCGACGGCTCTTGCGCCTTGGCAGCCTTCTGGGACATGGCCTCGCCGCTTTCCTTCAGGCCCTCGCGAGCGCGCGATTCGATCGAACGAATCGTCCAATCCGGTGCTTTGTTCGTATTTATGGCATCGGCGGGGTCGAGCGCAATGCGTGAAGGCGGAGACGGAACTTTCGTTCAACGTCCGTCGGGGGTGCGGAGCCCACCCCAGCTATCGCGCACCTGCCGGTAATGCTCCTCGGGATCGTAGGTTGCGACCTGCAACCCGAGCGAGTCCATGTCGAGGCGGCCGATCGAGCCGAGCACCGCGTAGGACGCCACCACCCGGTCGCGTTGCGCATTCACCAGCGTGCTCTGCGCGGAAACGAGATTGGCCTGGGCTAGAAGCACGTCGGAGATGGTGCGCTGGCCGACCTTATATTCGTCCCGGATGCCCTTGAGCGCGATCTGCTGCGCGTTCACCTGCGTCTGCGCCGCCTGGATGCTCGACTTGGCCGCTTCCAGCTGGCTCCAGAACTGCACGATCTGCGCGCGCACCTGGTCGCGCGTCACGTCCATCTGGATGCGGGTCTGGCCGAGCACTTCTTTCGCCTGCCGGACGGCGGCGTATTCGGCGCCGCCCTGATAGATCGGCGCGGTGGCGGAGAGGCCGATCGAGGCCTCTTTTTCATGCGCAATCTGTGGCGTGGGCTCGTTCGCGCGCTGCAATGTGCCTTGCACGTTGAGGGTGGGAAGCAGCGCACCTTCCGCCACCTTCACTTGCAGGGCGGCGTAATCGACGGCGTATTGGGCGGAAACCACCGCCGGATTGCGCTGCAGACCGTCGGTGATCGCAACGTCGTAGGCGCGCGGCAGCATTTGCTCGACCGGCCGCCCCGGCGCGAGCCGGCCCGCCTCGGCGCCGATCACCTGCCGGTACACGGCGCGCGAAGTGTTGAGGTTCGATTGCGCCTGGATCAGCGAGGCGCGGCCGCCGGCATAGGCGGCATCCGCCAATGCAGTGTCCGTGCGCGTCACCTCGCCCACTTCGAAACGGTCTTTCGCCGCGCGCTGCTGTTCGCCCAGCGACGTCAGGTTCTGCTGCTGCAATTGCACCAGCGCCTCGTCGCGAAGCACGTTCATGTGGGCGGTGACGGCGTCGAGCAGGACCTGCTGCTCGGTGGCACGCAACGTCTCCTGCGACTGCCGTACCTGCGCTTCCGCCGCGCGCACCGTATTGGCGGTGCGGAAGCCGTTATAGAGATTCTGGTTGAGGGTGAGCGAAAGCGCGTTCGGCCAGATCGTGGTGTTCGACTTGTTCGCGGGAGTGCCGCCTCCGAAGTTCGACGCCTCGGTAATGGTCGTAATATTGGTCCGGGCCGCGGTCGCAGCACCAGTGACGGTCGGGCGATAGCCGGAGAGCGCCTTCGGCACGTTCTCGTCGGTGGCGCGCACCGCCGCCCGCTGCGCGTTCAGCGTCGGGTTGTTCACATAGGCGGCCGTGATCGCCTGCTCCAGCGTCTGCGCGCTCGCGTTTGCGCTTATTGCCGTGAGCGCGATAGCCGCGATCAAGGCCCATGCCGCCCCATGCTCACGTCCGCGCATTCAATCGCTCCCGCCCCACCGGGTTGGCTCCCGGCCGAGTTCGTCGTCCCTGTTTCGAGGGCAGGATAGTCGGCCCTTCGAGGCGAGGAAACTGCCGATCGACGCATAGCTGCGATTTCCGGTCCCCGCGGCAGGATAGCCACAGAGGTGGAACCCCCGGTCAGAACACGAATTCGTGGGGTGCTTTGAAGCCCGGCAAGGGCGGGATCGCCGCGTCGAAGATGGGCCGGGCGCTTACAACCTTGCCGGAGCGGAGATAAATCGTGGCCTTGGCCGAGCGGCCGGAGCCGACCACGGCGGCGAGCCGGCCGCCGTCTTTCAGCGAATCGGTCAAGGCCGTAGGCACGATCTCGACCGAGCCCTGCAAGAGGATCGCGTCATAGGGTCCCTCTTTTGGCCATCCGGCCGTGAGAGGCCCGCTCACGACCTTCACATTGGAGGCGTCGAGCGAGGCGAGCAGCCGGATCGCGATCGGCACGAACTCGGCGTCCTCTTCCAGCGCGACAACGCTTCCCGCGAGGCGCGCGAGGAGTGCCGCCGAATAGCCACTGGCAGAGCCGACATCGAGCACGTGGTCGCTCGGCGTGAGTGAAAGCGCCTGCACGAGCTTCGCGAGTATCATCGGCTCGATCAGGTAGCGCGCGGGTTTACCGGCGCCCGTTGCGCGCAGCGAAATGTCCTCGTCGACATAGGCGAGGGCCGCGCGCGCGGCCGGCACGAATTTCTCGCGCGGCAATTCTCCCATCGCCGCGAGAATACGCGGATCTGTCACGTCGTTGACGTGGACCTGGCCCTCCACCATCACTTGCCGCTGGCGCGCATAGTCGATCATCGCGAATCCTCGAACTGTTCTAAAATCAACATACCCGCCAGCAAAGCAGCGGCTGGTCGAGGGACGGTGTGTTGCATCGGACGCATTTGCAAGCCTGCTTCGTAACGCCGGCGGTTTCCTTTTTGGCACAGGTGATCTCGGGGAGCGGCTTGAACATTTCGGGCGTGAGCTCGGCGCCCGGTTCCACTCTCCCGGCCTTTGCCTCGATGCATACGCTACTTATCAGGAGTATTGTCGCCCTCAACACGCGGCCGAACCTACGCATTACGACTGACCCTTCTTCCGGCGGCGCGACCATAAAGGAAGCCCACTCTGCAGAGCAAGGCGGTTTCCCCACTCCTGCGCCGAAGTCGGATAAATCCGACTTCGGCGGCATTGTTGATGCGAGAAGCCTTTGCTATCAAGCCGCTCCACCCTCGCCTTATTCCATGAAGGATTCGACCGGCCACGTGGCGGAGTGGTTACGCAGCGGACTGCAAATCCGCGTACGGGGGTTCGATTCCCTCCGTGGCCTCCACTCTATCCTTGGTTCGCCGCCCTCTCCTGTTGGGGCGCGGTGCTTGGCAAGTGGCGCTTGGCAAGCCTTGAGCCCCGGTTTATAGCGGGGCCGTTCCCCGGTAGCTCAGCGGTAGAGCAGCGCACTGTTAATGCGCGGGTCGCTGGTTCGAATCCGGCCCGGGGAGCCAAATCTTCCACGTTTGCAAATTTGATAACCGCGGCGGGAGATGGTGGCCGAGACGGATTGTTATTCTGCTTTCGGCAGCATCAGCACTGAACCCGCTGCAATGCCGAAAGTGTCGAGGTGCGCCGTCATCGTCCGTTGTTCATCGACATAATGCGAGTGGAAGAAATCTCCCATATGCGTGATGACGCCTTGCAAGGAAGGCGGTGCATAGAATCCGACCACGTAACCGGCGATGCGCGGTCCCTTCGCCAATCCGGTGATCGCCATCTCATCGAACGAGCCATGTCCCTTGAATCGCGGGTTCGGAGCGGCGTTCAAAAGTTCGTATCAGGCGGGAGCCGCCAGCGCCGTCGTAACGAGCTCTGTATCCAGATATTCGGTGAGCTCCCGCATTTTTCCTCCGGCCATTCGGCACACGTAACAGTAAGTATTGTTATAGGGCTTGCCCGCCTTCGTCGTGACGCGGCCGCGGCATTCGACCACCACATAATCGTCTTCGGCAATGAAGCGCTCTGCCGTGTTCGTGTATCGATCTGCGAACTGGGAAAACAGCGGCTGCATGAGCTCCTTGAGCACGGCCTGTTTGCCGTCATAGGTCTTCGACCACGGCGTGGTGCCGGTGATGGTCCAGCGAAAGTCGTCGGCCATGCTGTCGACGAAGGGTTTGCCGTTCCCCTTTGCGAGTTCGGCAAAGACTTGTTGCATCAATTGTTTGTTTTCGGCGGCGCTCATTCGGGTTCCTTGTGTGGGATAAACTCCATGATTATACCTGAAAGCACGCCATCGGGCCGATCCCTTATAATTTGGTGGATCCGAGCAAGCCGGACCTGCGCGTGCTGTGAGCGGCGCGGCGCGGGCGCCGATCTTCACGCGTATGATCCTCGGCGGGACGCCCGCGATCCTGGTGGCCGCTAGCACCTATCGGGAACTTCCTTTCCGGATCGGGATTCACTAAGCTCTACCCGCAACAGGGAGGATCCGCATGCGGCTCTTGGCTCTCATTGGAGCGCTCGCGATCATCGTCGCCGTTGGCGCGACGGTTTTTTTCTTCGGTGGCTTCTTCAACATAGCCGCGACCGAGGAGGACCCGGGAATCGTGAACTGGGCGTTGGTCAAGGTTCGCATGGCCTCGATCGCACGCCATGCCGGCGGCCCCCCTGCCGTTAATCTCGGTGATCCTGCCATCGTGCAGGCAGGCGCGCGCGCTTTCGCCGCGCGCGGCTGCGTCAATTGTCACGGAGCGCCGGGTGCGCCCTGGCAGAAATTTTCCGAAGGCCTGCGGCCCGATCCGCCCGACTTGAACGAGGTGGGTCCGCAACGGGAACCGGGGCAGCTTTTCTGGGTGATCAAGAACGGCATCAAGATGACGGGGATGCCGAGCTTCGCGCTCGCCGGCGTCGAGGACAAGGAAATCTGGACGCTCGTCGCCTTCGTCAAAAAGCTGCCGAATGTATCGGAGGCCGAATTCAAGGCGTGGAGCGCGGCACCCTAACGCGTCGGCAAGACAAGAGTGGCTGCTGTAGGCCGTCCCTGTTCAGTTCGCCAACGCCACCATGTCGCCGATCCCCATGCGTTGGGCGAGCCGGCGGACGATCGCTTTCTGCTCTTCGCTGAGGCTTGCGAGCAACGGAAGTGCCGCGCTCTTGATGCGCTCCGTCACCGTGCCGTCGAACGCGATGGAGACGACCCCGCGGCCGATGCGGCGCAGCAAACCCGCCGATTCGCCTTCGGCTTGTTCGCGGGCGATGGAGCGCAGAACCTCTTCGACACGCGCCCAAAGCGGCTGCTGGGCAGCCGTGAGCTTCAATTGGCCCTTGATCTGGCCGATATTGACGTCGGCGATTTTTACGGTTTCGAGGCCGGCGGCAGTTGCGATGTTGCAATCGACCAAAACCGATCCCATTGCCGCGGATGCGATCGCACCCGCGAGTATCCACGCCTTCATTTCAAACCCCGTTCGCCTAGTGGGATGGGCCGGTTGGTATAGGTCAAGTGTGCCCTCCGGGCGGTAAAAATGAGAATAAATTGTGATTCGCGCAATCTCGTGCAACATTTTCAAACAGGACGTTAAAATTATCGTGCGTAATTTAGGGATGAAACAAAATGGAACGCTTGACTAGGCCGCCGATATCGAAACGATTCGACCTTCTAGGGTCCTGCGTCGCGATCTCGATCGCGTTGCTGTTGTTCGCGTCAAGCGCGCGCGCCGAATCGGGTCCGTTTGCCGGCCTCGCCGGCCATTGGTCGGGAGGCGGCACAATCTCGCTCGGTAACGGAAGCAGGGAACGCATCCGCTGCCGCGCGCAATATTCGGTGAGCGCCGAAGGGAACCGCCTGCAGCAAAGCCTGCGCTGCGCGAGCGACAGCTATCGATTCGATCTCAGCAGCGACGTCATGTCGCAAGGCGGCCAACTGTCGGGGCTGTGGAACGAAGCGAGCCGCAATATGGGCGGAATCCTCTTCGGCAGCGCCCGGCCTGGCCAATTTCAGGTGGTGGTGACCTCACCGTCCTTTTCCGCGAACCTGACGCTCGCCACGCACGGGGACCGGCAAACGGTGGAGATCAGTGCGCCGCCGGGCGGGCAGCTCACCGGCGTCTTCATCACGCTCGCCCGCGGAAAGTGACGGCGATCGTCTCGACGGCGCCCTAACCAGCGCGCCGCCACCGTTCCGCGACCGTCATCAGAAACATCGCCGTCGGCCGCAAGATCAGGAGATCGGCGACGAGCGCCGCGATCATGGCGAAGGCGCTGAGCCAGCCGAAGATCCGCAGCGACGGCAGGTCCGAAAACACGGTCACCACCAGGCCGCAGGCGAGCACCACCGAAGTGAGGATGACGGCGGGACCGACCAGGACCGTGGCGCGCTGAACCGCCAGCGCCGGGCTCGTGCCCGGCGTGCTCTCGAGCCGCAAGCGATTGAGGAAATGGATCGTCGCGCTCAATCCCAGGCCGAAGGACACGGTCAGCGCGACGACGCTCGCGAACTGCAAGCCCTCGTCGGTCAGCCACAGGATCGCGCCCGAAAGCACCACCGGGAAAATGCCGGGCAGGATGCTCACCAGCATCACGACGAAGGAGCGGAAGGCGAGCCCGATGAAGGCGGCGACGAAAATGAACTCGGCGCTGAGCGCCCGATTGAGCTTGCCGATCATGTTGGCGCTGTTGCGCGCGGCGATCGCCGAGAGGCCGGTCACCGCGATCTCGTAGCCCGGATGCCGCGCGCGCACGTCTCCCAACGCCGCATCCAAGCTCTCCACGAGCGGCAGGATCTCGCTCGCATCGAGATCGGCGACGCGGCCCGAAACCACGACCGCGGTCTCTTCCGGCGCGATGAAGCGGCGCACGAGGTGTTCGGGCAGCAATTCCACGTATTGCTTGAGGGTGGAAATGTCCGACTTCCCGGCTTTTTCGGCGAGCCAGCGGCGCAGCGTTTCGATCGACCAGACATTGCCGATGCCCGGCTCATGCTCGAGGATCGTCTGCACTTCGGCGATCGTCCGCAACGTGTCGGGGGCGTAGAGCTCGGTGCCCGCCGGAAATTCGATCAATACGTCGATGGGATTGGCGCCCGTGAGCTTGGCGTCGAGGCGGCCGCTGGCGGCGACGGCCTCGTGACGGTCGGGCACCTGATCGGCGAGCCGATAGCGCGGGTCCAAATGCGAATAGGCAAATGCAAGGCCCGCCACGACCAGTACGGCAATGGCGCTGTAAAGGCCGGGGCGGTTGACCATGCGGAGCGCGATCCAGTTGCAAAAAAGGCGAAGGGCGTTGACGCCGGTGTCGGCGATCCTGACCTTCGCGGCGAAGGCCGCTTCCTTCTGCACGAATAGAACGCCGAACAGCGGCACCAGCGTCAGCACCGCGAACAGCGCGATGATCGTCGCCATCAACCCCGCCTCGCCGAAGGTGTGGATGAGGTCGGAACTCGAGAACTGCAGCGCGATGAAGGAAAGGCCCGCGGTCGCGTGCGTCAAGACGCAGGCCGGCCCCACCACGTAGATCGCGTTGCGGAAGGCTTCGTATTTCGACTCTCCCGCGATCAGCCGGTCGCGGGCGGCGAAGGTGAGCTGCATCGAGTCCGAAAAGCTGATGACCATGATGAGCGGCGTCATCACGTTCAGGAACATGTTGAGCCGGAAACCGAGCCAGCCGAGGGCGCCCAGCGAAAGCAAAATGGCGATCAAGGGCGGTGCCGCCGCGACGATCATGAACGATACGCGCCGAAAAAACGCCATCGCAATGATGCAGCCGGCGACGAAGCCCACCGTGTTGTAAATCAGCCGGTCGCGCTCGACGGCGTTCCGGATCTCGAGCTGCATCACCGGCACGCCGGAGAGCTGAATGCGCAGATTCGCGCCAGCCATGTCTTCCGCCGCGGTTTTGCGAATTTCCGCGACCGTGGCGCCGAGCTTGCCGCTTCCCGCGATCTGGGGCTCGAGCGCGAGCACGATCAAGGCGAGCGTGCCGTCATCCGATAGCAACTTGCCGCGGATGATCTCGTTCGACTTCACGCGCTGGACGAGCTGGTCGTATTCGGCGCCTTCCGGCAGTTGCTCGGGAAAAAGCGCCGCCGGAAGTTGGTCCGCCTGCGGCGGCTCGCGCGCCGAAAACAACGAGATGATGCCGCGCGTGCCATCGATCAGCTGCAGGTCGGTGACGAGATCGCGGAGCTTCTCGAGCGAGGCGCGCGCGAGCAGCGATTGTCCTTCGACCACGACCAACACGTCGAATTCGCTGGAAGGAAAGCGCCGTGTCACCTCCTCGTATTGCCGGAACTCGCGCGTGTCGGAGCGAAACAGCTGGCTCAACGAGTCGTCGACCTTGATGCGCTCGGCGCCGAGAAACGCGGCGAAACAAAGCGCCAACAGAACGAGACAGGAAAGAAGCGGCGCGCGGAGCGCAAACAGGCCGCCGCGCTCCAGGCCTAGGGCGAGACGCATCGGAATTCGCGCTCTCGTAATGGCCGCGGCATCGTGGGCTCCGGATTCGGAGTTTAGCCTACATGATCCGCGAGGCTATAGCGCCCAGAGTTTGAAGTTTTAATGGCTCTCGACAACAGCAAAATGACCGAAAAATTTCGGCGCGGTGGCGGTCTACCGCATCGCGGTAACATTAAATTTGAAGCGCGCCGGTCAGCGATCAACGCTCGACGAGCGACTTCAACCGGCCCAAGGCCTCGTCCCATTGCCTGGATACTTGATCGAGGTAGCCTTTAAGGCCGTCGATAGGCTTCGGCCTGAACTCGTAGAGGCTCTCGCGCCCCGCTCGCGCGCTTGCGACGAGCCCGGCATTTTCGAGCACCCGAAGATGCTTACTGATCGCTTGGCGCGTGAGGTCCGATCCTTCCGTCAGCCGGGAAATCGACTGCGGCGATGCTTCGCAAAGCTTGAGAACAAGCGATAGCCGCGTTTCGTCGCCGAGCGCAGCAAATACGGGCGCGTAAACGCGCCTCGCAGCGACCAGGTTGCTACGAGCCCTAACCGACATGGCGCTCGATGTTCAGCATTTGCATCGCCCAGCCGCCCTCGTTCATCCGGAAGGCCTCAGTGCGCCGATGGCTCGGAATCTTGTCGAAGCCGGATTCCGTGAGCACGAGGAGCGTGCCGCCCGGGATCGGTTCCAGCTTGAATTCGACGAGGGTCGGCTGTTCCTGCGAATAGTCCACCTGGGGATCGATCGCGTAGGGGTGCCAGGTGAACGAGAACAGGCGTTCAGGCTCCATTTTCTGCACCGTCGCCTGCCAGACCACGTGCTCATAGCCGGGATGGGTGATGCGGCCGCGCGCGACCTTTCCCGGCACGAACGGACCCTCGAGTTTCACCCGGAACCATTCGCCGAACTCCCGGTAATCCGTTATTGCCCGCCAAACGCGGGAAACGGGCGCTTTCAGCTCGATCCGTTTCTCGATGCGGTCGCTCATAGGCAACCTCCTGGTTGCCGGTCAGTATGGCTCATCGAGAACGATATGCAACCGTTTTGTTGCTTATTTGAATATGGGTATTTGGCCCTGTCGACTATCGAGAGGGGGCCCTCAACTTGCTGCCTTCGGTCACCCTGTTTCCCTAAAATGAAAAAGTTGATTGGACTCCAAGATTTGTAAGCGGGAATGACCGATTATAGACAGCGCGATAAACAACATCGAGGCACGCGATGATCGCCTCTATAGCTCGACTAACCGCATCAATTGTTATTGGCGGTGCGCCTTTGGGATGTGTCAGCTGATTTCTTAGCGTTGTGGCAGCCATTAAATTACCCCACCATTGCGCACTTCGATCAAGTGCTTTTCCACTAATGCGCAAATGGAGAAATAAAATTCGATCATCTAGTCGTACCATCCTCAAACCAGATGATTTAAATTCTCCGTACTCAAGGCGCACATCTTGTTCAAGTAACAGCGCTCGTTCATGGACAGAAAATTCAGGACGAATTGCAAGCTCGTCGGCGATTGCATTCACATGCGCTTCGAGCGCGCAAAACCCCAGCATCAGCGCTGCGTGCAGATATGCATTACGGGCC
This sequence comes from Xanthobacteraceae bacterium, assembly GCA_041491825.1. Classification (GTDB taxonomy): domain Bacteria; phylum Pseudomonadota; class Alphaproteobacteria; order Rhizobiales; family Xanthobacteraceae; genus Palsa-892. Next base: position 15,231 of record JBGPVT010000014.1, read on the forward strand.
GCATCTGTTTGCGCCTCTCGTGCTTTTTCTAGGAACCGCTTTGCTTCCTCAAGCAACGATTCCGCAAATTCATCGATTGCGGACAACGCATTATCCTTTTGCTTCCGCCTTTTTAACATCAAGCAATGCTAACTTCGCATGATATTTCGCAATCGCTATGTCAATTGAGTTCTTCGTAATACCGCCGCCATTTTCCGATTGTAAATAAAATAATTCTACCAAACGGCCACGCTCTCTAGTATCCGTCCTATATCCAAGACCACGATAATTCGGCGGATCACTCCTATGCCGCCCTTTAGCAAGAGCGGCAGCATTCAGGGGATCGCGGCCGGCCGTTTTAGCCAAAGAGAAGTGGCGCTGCAGTCTTACGTTGTTGGCTTGCAGCATTCCGGCCACATACACCCACGCGGCCATAACAGCACCGTTTAGTGTCTTTTCTGGATAGTCGATAGGGATACCCGATTTTCCGGAGAAAGCTTTTCGCTGCGCCTTAACTAGCGACGCAAATTCCTTCGCAGCCGTGATTAGTCCAGGATCTTTCCAGAGATTAGCCTGCTGGCGAATCGCGTTCCATTCGGCGTCGTCCTCGCCACTCGGACACAATGTGGGTGTTGTGTCCGATACATCAAAATTATTTTTAGCATCGATAGATTTTCCCTTGTAAAAATTTACGATGAAAGTCCTCGCCGCTTGTACACTAAATGGGCGACCCCTTCCGCCACGGTCAGCAAAATCTTTTCCTGGGTCTAGCAAGCCGACAGTCTGACACCATTCTCGTAACTCAGGCCCTTTAAAGGTTTCTTGCATGCGATCATAAAGGTCGCTTGAAATTGCAATATTCGTATTTGAGATAAGCTGCACGTCCAATCTCTGATCCATGTTTAAATCTAAATAGACCTTTACTCCGTGGTATTGATCGATGCCGGCTGCGAGGCCTACCTTTATCGCTTCAAACCGATGTTGGCCGCCGATGATTTTAAGGGGATGCTCGGGGTCGTAATCCTTCGTGTATTCAGCGACGATATTGCTGAAGGCTCGTCCCGCAACCGCATCTTCTTTCATTTGCGCGAACGCGGCGTGATTCGTAACTAACTCCCTGTTTGCACGATAATCTGGTTGCTCTGGATCAAGCGGCACGTCAGTGGTCGCCAGCGCGACCAGCTTGCTAGCCCGGATGTGGCATTCGCAAAAGCGAGCGGCTGACTTACTATCCGTGAATACAACAAGTGACGGTGGTTTTTTGGTTGTTTCATAGGGCTCAAACGCGTCAGCGAATTCCTTATAGGCTGCGCTGACTTCGCTCTTTGAGACCTTCTCCCCCTTTGACGCCATTGTACCCTCTGGGCGGCCGCCATTCGGCAATCGGCCAAGGGTTTCATATTCAAGGGCAACACGCAAAGGGTGTGGTTGGCGCCAGTCTGCACTCGTGGCAAAGAGAATGTGGCACTATTGTCAAGTATAAAGGTGCGTTCATTTTCTTGGTGAGTTCCGATGCAATGCCCCTCACCCCTCCTGATTAAACATCCCGACGATAAACTTATCAATTCGCTCGTTGAGGCCGCGAATTTCGTCGCGCATGCCGCCGATCGCGGCGGTCA
>JBGPVT010000015.1:0-16556 GCA_041491825.1 Xanthobacteraceae bacterium
GATCGAATAATGGCCGTCGGGAGCGGTCCGAAGCGATCGAATATTGTAAGAGAACCGGTTCGCCGCATTGGGGATCAGAAAATTGTCGTCGGCATAGGCGGTGATGCTCCACCATCGCGATTGGATGGGGCCGCCGGTGACATCGTAGTTGCAGCTTGCCGAGAGCTTGCGCCCGTCATCGTCGCGCCGGGCCTCGAAGTAGATCACCTCGTTGCGATTCAAGGCCAGGAGCGCCGTGATTGCCACATAACTTCGCGTGTACATGTCGGCGTCCACGCCGCCCGTCGAAAGCGACGTCTGCCAGGGGCCGATTACGAGGTTGTCCCGCCCCGCCGCGCCGACCCACCAAGCCGCGATCGGTGCCGCCATCCCGGCGATGCCGATCAACAGCCACCTTATAAGGGCGCCTATTATCGAAATTGTTCAGTTTCCCCCGCCGCACCGGTCGAAGGGCGTTACTGCGCGGTTTGGCCGCGACAGGATTAAGTTTTCAAGACGAGCAGCATCACATGCCGCTGACTTCGCCGGCGATGATGGGGCCGAAAAGCTCGCCATACTCGCCGTTGAAGCGCGACATCTGCATCTGCTTGATCGGATAATAGTCGTTGGGGCCGGTGTTGATTTTGATCCCCGGCAGCAGCATCCCGAGTTCCAGATTCTTGAGGTTCGCCGCCTGTTTCATGACATTTTCGCGCGTGAGCTCATCGCCGCATTGCTTCAGGACTTGGACGAGCGTTTGCGCGGTGAGATAGCCATAAACCGTGAACGTGGAGGTCTTATCGCCCTCCGGATAGTATTTATCCATGAAAGCCGCCCACTCCTTGACCGCCGGATCGCCCTTCCAGGTCGGATCGGTGGGATCCTTCAGGTAGCCGCTGGACAAAATGCCTTTTGAGTTCTCGAGCCCGGCGGGCTTCAGAACGGAGCCAACCGAGGACGAAATGCTGGCGAGGAGGTGGACCGGTTTCCAACCGAGCTCCGCCACCTTTTTGATCGCCTGTGCCGCGAATTTCGGCGAGGACTCGTTGAAGAAGATGTCGGCGCCCGAAGCCTTCAGCGTAATGATCTGAGAATCGACGGTCGGGTCCGCCGGCTCGTAGGGAGTTTCGGCGACGATCTGCATTTTGCCGGCAAGACCGTCCTTCAAGCCCTTTAAGTAGTCCCGACCTGAATCGTCATTCTGATAAAGGACGGCGATCTTACCGTTCGGGTGATTCTTGAGGAGGTAGCTCGCGTAGATATGTCCTTCGATCTGGTAAGTCGGCTGCCATCCCATCGTCCACGGAAAGTTTTTCTGGTCCCCGAACTTGGTAGCGCCCGTGGCGACAAACAATTGCGGCACTTTGTTCGTGTTCATGTATTTTTCGATTGCATTATTCGTCGGGGTCCCGAGGCTCTGGAAAATCAGCAGCACCTCGTCGCTTTCGACGAGCTTGCGCGCCTGCTCGACGGTCTTCGGCGGACTAAAGCCGTCGTCGTAGGAGATGAAATTGATTTTGCGGCCGTTAATGCCGCCTTCGGCGTTGATCTTGTTGAAATAGGCGGTCTGCGTTTTGCCGATGGTGGCGTAGGCCGAGAGCGGTCCGCTATACGGCATGATGTTGCCGACCTTGATTTCGGTGTCGCTGGCGCCGACGTCGTATTTTTTCTGCGCCATGGCAGGCGTCGCGCAAATCGCCACGGCGGCCGACAAAAGCATCCATTGGATAGAGCGTTTTAGGGGCATGATTTCCTCCCGCGGCTGGCGCGATCATGTTTGATGTTGCACTTATTCTGGCACCGCCAGGGTAGGAGGTCCAGCACTGGACGCCGGTATGAAAAATTCGGATTCGAATTTGATCGAAGTCAATCGCGATTGAAATTTCCCGCCCCGACAGACAATTTCCTAGTTTCGCGTGATGGAATAGTCGCTCCAGGCAACGCTCCTGGTTTGCCAGCGATAATCGAACGTAAAACCGGGCCAAATCGCTACGTTTTGGCCTTTCTCGTCTTGATACCAGCTTCGGCAACCGCCCGATTGCCAAACCGTCGGCTTCAGCCGTTCCTGGATCTTCCGGTAGAAGTTCGTCTGGGCATCGGGTTTCACGTCGATCGTCTTCAAATGCTTTCGTCGCATGAAGCTGAGACAACGCATGATGTATTTGACTTGCGCCTCGATCATAATAACCACCGAGTTGTGGCCGAGGGCCGTATTGGGGCCGAGCAGCATGAAGAAATTCGGGAATCCGCTGACGCAGATGCCGTAATAACTCGGCACCTCCGTCTGCCAGACCGTGCTCAAGCCGATGCCGTTGCGGCCCGTGACTGAAAGTCTTTTGAGCGAGCCGGATACATCGAAGCCGGTGCCATAAACGATGACATCGACAGTCCGTCTGTGATCGCGGCCGCTAACGATTTCGTTTTCGGAAACCTCGGTAATGTTTTCGGCGACCAACTCGACATTCGATCGCTTGAGGGTCGGATAGTAGTCGTTCGAGATCAAAATGCGCTTGCAGCCCATGCGATAATCGGGCGCGAGCTTCGCCCGCAAGGATGGGTCGCCGATTTGTCTCGCCAGATGATTGCGGGAAATTTCTTCGGCTTTCTTGAGCAGTCTCTGGTTGCCGTTGAGCGCGAGCGCTCTTAATTCGTAGTACCAATAGAGCCGGATACGAAATGCGCGCCGGTAGCCGGGTAAAAACCGGAACAGGAGTTTCTCCCAGCGGCCGATCGGACGATCGAGCTTCGGCATCACCCAAGGCGGCGTGCGTTGGAAGACGTACAGTTTCTCGACTTTTGACGCGATCTCGGGAATGAATTGAACGGCGCTCGCTCCGGTGCCGATGACCGCGACCCGCTTGCCGCTCAAGTCGAAGCCGGTCGGCCAGTCGGCCGAGTGGAACGCGCGTCCAGCGAATTTTTCGATCCCGGAAATTTTTGGGTAGGCCGGCACATGCAGCGCTCCGATCGCCGAAACCAAGACGCGAGCAGTGATCTCCCCGGCATTGGTGGTGACGTGCCAAAGCGCCTCCGCCTCATCCCATTGGGCGCTCTGCATTTCGGTGTTGAAACGAATTTTGGATCGAAGCAAGTATTGGTCGGCAATATCGCGGAGGTAATCCCATAATTCCGGCTGCGACGGATACAGGCGGCTCCAGTCATTCCGCGGCGCGAATGAGAGCGAGTAGAGGTGGGAAGGGATATCGCAGGCACAGCCGGGGTAGCGATTATCGCGCCAGGTGCCTCCGATGTCGGCCTCCTTCTCGATGATCAGAAATGAGTTTTGACGGGATTGCCGAAGGCGGACGGCAAGACATAAACCGCTGAAGCCGCTGCCGACGATCAAAATGTCGACATTACGCGAAACGGCGTCCCGCTGCGGTTTCAATCCGTTCGATCGCGTCATGTGAGATCCGGCATGCGGACTATTATGCCATCCGTGACGGATGATGAAACATCCGTAAGGCTTGGTTTCATTGTAACGCCATAATCCGCGATTTTAAGTCGACCGTGATCTTACGCCGTCGCGCGCGCGATACCAGAGCCGCCACCGGCAAGAATCATATCTTATCGCGGAAATGAAAGGATTGGGCGATGAGCTTCCAAGTCGGGCAACAGGTCGTATGCGTGAATGAGAAGTTCTCCGACGACAAGTACTGGCGCCAGACGGTGCGAGAATTTCCGAAGTTGCGTTCGGTGTATACCATCCGGGAGATCCGCGACGGCGGCGACCTGGTCGGTTTTTGTTTCTACGAAATCAAAAATCCGGTCGCGTTATTTACCGCCGGCTACTTTGAACCGGCGTTTAACGTTAAAAACTTTCGGCCCGTCAAGAAGACCAGCATCGAGATCTTCGAAAAGATGTTGGCGCCGACGGATGTGCTCGAACCCGTTTAGCGATCCGCTCCACACTTCGTGCTCCGTCACGGCAGCCGTGCGAAGGCCGCGAAATAGCGCGCCGTGTCCGCGTGTGCGCCCCAGGAAACGGCAAGCATCAGCACCACAACGGTTCGCGGTTCGTGCTGGGCGCGGGGCGGCGCGGCAATCACATCGGTCATACGCACGAGGGAGGCGCACTCGTGCTGGCCGGATGGCCAGGCGGTCTTGGTTACGATCGCCGGCAAGGCCGCGCGCGCCCCGGTGTCATCGATGACTTCGAGCTTGAGTTCGATCACGTGATCGACAGGTTTCATGCTGTCGACGCATATGGACATATCGTCCGGAGTAATCGCTGTCGTCGCGCGGTACACGGTTTGCGGGTCGGGCATGTCTTTCCCGGGCAGCATCGGGGCGAGCACGAAATCGACGGTCGTGATGCGCTCGATTCGAGCGGTGACTGGAAATCCCGCGAGACGCTGGCCGGGGACGTCGATCTTGAGCTCATCGAGACGAGCGCGCGTCTCGCGAACGACATCGGCGCGCAACTGCGCCAATCGCGCTGTGCCCGACAGATTTTCGTTGATCGTGATCCGATGATCGCCGACGCGCGCAGGGAACTGTCCGTTTTTCTCCATGCCGAGAAATCCGAATGGAAACCCGGCCATTGAACGGCCCGTATCGCGATCGATGACATCGATGGCCGCGATCGCCGTGTCGGAAACCGTGTCGTCCTCGAATTGTTCATAGGCGAAGTAGCGCCCATCCGCCGAGAAGCCGATGATGCGGATCTTGGGCGCCGAGGCCAGTTTGCGAGCGATCACGGGCGCGCTTGACAGGCTTGCAGCCAAGGCGATTAGGCTGATCGCAATAAGGATCCTGCTCGCGCGTGTCGGTCGATGCATAAAATTCGGCTTCTCCGCCGAGCCTAACAACTGCTGCACATATATAAGAGAGAGGCCAATTCGCTGAAAAGGGGTCTGGTTCGCAGAATGAAAGTTACGCCGTGATATCGAGAAGAAAGCCCATCATTCGCGCATCGGCGCCCGCAACTTTTGCATTCGCGGCGAAAGTATAGCGCGCCAGCATCTGCTCGAGCAGTTGGCTTCCTAGATCGATATTCGGCGCCGCCACCATCCCGTTATTGTCGGCATAGGGTGCCGTCGGGTCGTAAACCGGCACATAGCTCGGCAGGATCGTTCCTACGGTTGCGGCCGTGCCGCCGCCGGCAACGTCCGTTTGATCGACGCGCAAGGGAATATAAGCGGGAGGAAAACCCTGAGAATTTTTCGCGGTCGGCAACGGTCCGAAGGACAGCGCGTTGGCGACATTGCTGGCCGATACCCGCAGGCGCAACGCCGCGGCCGCCATTCCCGATGCAGCAATCGATAGCGCGATACTCATGCCCTTTTCGTAATTCGGGCGCGGAAATCCTCTCTTTGCGAATTCGATAAAATTGATGGTTTTGCCGCAAGCCGCTGAGAAACTAGGAGTTTGTGCAGCGAGAATGCCGCCGTCCGCACGGAAGTGGCGGCATCCGTTTGCTTGAATGAGCCGAACCGCACGGTTACGGTGACGGATTGAACTCGGGCGCTCCTGCAACAATCGTGCAATGAAAGATTACGCCGCCTACAGCTACTGGCTCGAGACCTGCGGCGACGATCTGACGCCGGGGCCGGCTCTGAGCGGATCCGTGGACGTTGACGTGGCAATTCTCGGCGCCGGCTATTCGGGCTTGTGGACGGCGTATTATCTCTTGCAGCGGCAACCGTCCTTGAAGGTCGCGATCGTCGAGAAGGAGATCGCGGGCTTCGGCGCCTCGGGGCGGAACGGCTCCTGGTGCACGGCCCACTTTCCCGTAAGCCTGGGAGCGATTTCAAAACATTATGGGCGGGAACAAGCGGTCGCGTTGTACCGGGCCATGGCCGCGTCGGTCGACGAGGTCGCGCGGGTCGCGGCCGCGGAGGGGTTCGATATCCATTTCGTCAAGGGCGGCGGTATGTCGGTCGCGCGCGGGCCGCAGCAATTGCCGGCGGTGCGTGAGGCGCACGCCGAATTCGAAGTGCTTGGGCTCGGCGACCGCGTGCAATTGCTCGATCAATCGGCGACCGACGCGCGGGTAAAGATCGAAGGCGTGCTGGGCGCGATCTATTATAAGGATGCGGCGAACATTCATCCGGGCCGGCTCGTGCGCGGCCTCGCGCGCGCCGTCGAGCGGCGAGGCGGCACGATCTACGAAGAGACGGACGTGACCGATTTCATCACTGGCGCCCGCCCGGTGCTCCGCACCGCGCGCGGCGATCTCCGGACAAAGACGATCGTGCTCTGCGGCGAAGCCTATCTCACGCGATTGAAGCAACTGCACCGGCAATTGATCCCGGTCTATTCGCTGATGACGCTGACGGAGCCGCTGTCCGCGGCCGATTGGGCCGAGATCGGCTGGAGAAATCGCGAATGCGTCGACTCGTGCCGTCTCACCATCGAATACATGGCGAAAACCGCCGATGGGCGCATTCTCTTCGGCGGCCGCGGCGCACCCTACCATTTCGGCTCGAAAATCGAGGACGAATACGATCGGCACGAGCCGACGATCCGGATGTTCCAGGGCAATGTGCGGAAATGGTTTCCGCGCCTGAAGGATGTGCGTTTTACGCATGCCTGGGGCGGCCCGCTCGGTTGCTCGCGCGATTTCATGCCGACCATGATGTACGACCCCGCGCTCGGACTCGCGAGCGCGCGCGGCTATGTCGGTAACGGTGTGGCGACAACGAACCTTTCCGGCCGCGTGCTTGCCGATCTCATCACCGGCGCGAAGTCCGAGATCACGACGCTGCCCTGCGTCAATCACCGCTCGCAGAATTGGGAGCCGGAGCCGTTCCGCTACCTCGGCGTACATTATATCCAGCACGCCTATTGGCAGATCGATCAAAAAGCGGAACGAACGGGTATCGCGCCGAGCGGGAAGACGCTCGCCGAGCGCCTGACGCGGCACTGACTAGAGCATGATTCCGAAAAGTGGGCACCGGTTTTCGGGAAAGATCATGCTCCAGCAAAATGTCAGGGACGCGCGCTGATTCAATCTAAAGCGACCGTGCTTTATGTTCGCCCATAGACCGTGGCGATCGTGCCGCGCGTAACCTTGTTGTCAGGCGAGGCGAGAAACAAAATCGTCTGCGCCACTTCCTCCACTTTGGGCCAGGCAGCGTGGTCCGCCTTCGGCATCGCCTTGCGATTAGCCGGCGTATCCATGATCGAAGGTGCAACCGCATTCACCAGAATGCCGTCCTTCGCGACTTCCTCCGCCAGCGCCGTGGTCAGCGCCGCGACCGCGGCCTTGCTCGCGGTATAGGCGGCCATGCCGGCGCCGGCGCGCCATTCCAGCGCCGGTCGCGAGGCCACGTTGACGATGCGCCCGCCGGCCTTGCCGCGCGCCATCGCCCGCACCGCCGCGCGGCAGCAGAGAAAACAGGTGACGAAATTCGTCTCGATCTGCTGCATAAGGGCGGCCTTGCCGGTCTCGCTCACCGGGCTCATGGCGAAGCCGCCAACGAGGTGGATCGAGGCCCATAGATTCGGGACGGCGTCGAACAAGCGCGCCACCGCCGCCTCGTCGGCGAGCGTGCCGGTGGCGATGAGCTGCACGCGCGGATGCGAACGATGCGAGGAGTTTTGCGTCTTCGCTTCGGCGAGGCAGGGGACATGGCAAAAAGCGCCCGCCTCCAGCAGGGCGCCGACTACCGCGCTGCCGAGCGCGCCGGTGCCGCCGGTAACGACGATGTGACGATCGCGAAAGTCCACGAATCCCCCTTAAAAAGTTTCCGCCTTATCGTTTGATGGGCACTCTATATTGACAGACCGCGCGATCAAAGGCTCGATGACGCAGCGAGGTTCTGCCGGCGTGGGGAGCTGAAAATGGCCCGACCGATCCTGATCAACGGCAAGTTCGTCGAGGCGAAGTCGAATTCGACGATCGAAGTCCACAACCCGGCCACGCTCGATCTGTTGGACAGCGTCCCCGCCTGCGGTGAAGCCGATGTCAACGCCGCCGTCGGCGCGGCGCGGGCGGCGCAGCGGGCGTGGTGGAGGCTTTCCGGCGTTGCGAAAGCGGAGCTGCTGCACGAAGTTGCGCATAAGATTCGCTCCCGGAAAAGGGCCATCGGGACGCTGCTGACGCAGGAGACCGGCAAGCCCCTGATCGAGTCGGTCGATTGCGTGCAGTGGGTGGCGGAGTGCTTCGACTATTACGCGGAGGTGGGACGTTCGGCGCTGGGGCTGACGGTGCCGCCGGGCGCCGACCATCAGGTCAATTTCATTCGCAAGGAGCCCTATGGGGTCGTGGGCTGCATCGCGCCGTTCAATTTTCCGCTCCTGCTCATGGCCTGGAAGGTGGCGCCGGCGATCGCGGCGGGCAATACGGTTGTGTGCAAGCCGCCGCACCAGAATCCGCTCTCCGGGCTCCTCTTGGGCGAGGTCTATGACGGACTGCCGCCGGGGGTCGTCAACATCATCACCGGCGCCGGCGACACCGGCGGCCTGATGCTGAGCCATCCCGGTATCGACATGATCGCCTTCACCGGCTCCACCGCGGTCGGCAAGCACATCGCGTCGGTGGCGGGATCGCAACTCAAGAAGATCAATCTCGAACTCGGCGGCATCGATCCGCTGCTCGTATTCGAGGATGCCGATATCGACGTCGCGGCGCGCGGTGCGGTGTGGGCGCGGCTCTTGAACGCGGGGCAAGTCTGCACCTCGTCGAAGCGCATCTACGTGGTCGAGTCGATCGCCGAGGAATTCACCAAGCGCGTGGTCGAGCAGGTGAAGACCCTGAATGTCGGCAATCCCATGGATTCGAAGACGGATATGGGTCCGCTGATTTCGGCTGACGCCGTCGACAAACTCGAAAAGCAGCTCGCGACCGTGCTCTCCGAAGGGGCAAAGCTGCTGGCCGGCGGCAAGCGCTTCCAGCCGAACGGCCTCAAGGGCCATTTCTTCCAGCCGACCGTCGTCTCAAATGTGCGTCACGGCGGCATCGCCACCACCGAGGAGCTCTTCGGTCCCGTGGTCTCGATCTTCTACGTCAAGGACGCGAACGAAGCGATCGAGAAGGCGAACGATTCCGAATACGGCCTGGGGGCGACGGTCTTTACCAAGAGCCTCGAGCTCGCAATGCACGCGATGGACAATATCAAAGCCGGCAGCTTCTGGATCAACGATCCGCTCGCCGACAACAACGCCGCGCCCTTCGGCGGCATGCGCCACAGCGGCATCGGGCGCGAACTCGGCACCGAAGGGCTCGACGCCTTCCGCGAGCCGAAGCACGTGCATCTCGACTACGTTCAGGAACGCAAGCCCGATTGGTTCCCGTACGCGAAGCGGAGCATTCCGAGCTAATCGCGGTCCATCGTATCCGCCATGACCGGACGGCCTTTCATCCCGCCGCGGTGGGACATCGGCACCATTTGCATGTCGGATTTGAGAAGCCTGCCGGCGAGGTCGAGGCATCGCTCGGCGAGCGCCGCGGCACCCTCGGCGAGCGCTTTCGACTCCCGCACGATCCGCACGTTGTTCTCCATGTCCTCGTGCGACCAGCCGCGCGAATGGGCGACATAGGGGAATTGCGGGAAGAAGAAACCGAGCTCGGCGAAGAAGGAGAGCATCGAGCCGGCGACGCCTTGCACGTTGTCCTGGCCGCCGACGATGATGAAGCCCGCGACCTTGTTCCGGATCAATTGCTCTTCCTTGGAAGCGACGTCGACCTGCACGCAATTCAGCCGCTCCACCATCTTGAAATAAAGCGAGGAGGCGGAACCCCAGCGGATCGGCGTTGCCACGATGACGGCATCGGCCCAATGCACGAGCGCCTCATAGACCTGATCCATTTCGTCCTTCGGGTCCATCTGGGTGATCGAGCAGGGCCAGGTGCAGGCGTGGAGACTCTTCGAGAAATAGCCCTCGCACGTGCGGAACTTCAGCGCATTCAGCGTGATCAACCGGGTCTCCGCGCCCGCATTCTTCGCGGCTTTCAGTGCGTGCCCGAGCAGATGATCGGAGCCGGAAAAACGCGGATGGGCCGCGTCCATGGCGGTGGTCGAAATCCCCGCGAGGCGAAGCGGACCCGGCGCGCGCTCGGGCTTGCGGGCGAGCGGATGCGGCTCGTGCGGCAGCTTGTTCCGCTTGGTGGGATTGGCGACATCGACGAGCACGCGCCCCTTCTCGACCTTCACGGGAAACGAAGGAACGCAATCTTCTTCGTAGCCGGGCTCCCCCTTGCCGGTGACGCGGTGGAATTTCCAGTTATGCCAGGGGCAAATGATGTAGTCGCCGTCGAGGCGGCCATCGCCGAGCGGCCCGCCGACGTGATTGCAGGCGTGCGATACCGCGCCGAACTTTCCATCCTTGAACGATAGCGCGATGGGCGTGTTCTTCAGTTTGACCGGCCGGCATGAATGCTTGGAGAGCTCCTCAGCGGCGCCGACATCGATCCAGTCCGGTTCTCGGGCCATGGCAGTTGTGCTCCAGCTTTGTCCGATCGCTACGTCAGCTCGATACCCGCTTCCGTGCCCGCCGCGAGCGGGCGCGGGTTCACTTCTATCATGCCGTTTTTGAGCCGCACGCGGTAGGTCGCTAACTTTTCGGTGAAGGGCGGCGGCGCGCAGCCGTTTTTCAATTGATACTGATAACCGTGCCAGGGACAGGTCACGAGGCCGTCGACGATGCGGCCTTCGCCGATGGGCCCGTTCTGGTGGGCGCAAAGATTGGTGAGCGCGCCGATCATCTTGCCGTCGCGAAAGACGGCGATGCGCTCGCCGCCGGGCACCGCCACGATGCGCGCACCCTTGTCGGGAATCGACTGCGGCGGTCCGACCACGAGCCAGCCGTCGCCGGCGGCGGCCTTGCCGCGATCGCCCGCGCGCTCGCGCCAGCCGGCGAGTAGATGCAAGAAAGCGACGACGGACGCCGAGCCGCCGAGCAAGAGAGGAATGAACAGGCCGCGATCGTCCTGTATCGCGCCGAGCGACACGTGCAGCACCACGAGCCCATAGGCGATATAGACCGCCATGTGCAGCGCCTTCCACGTCGGCGGGCCGAGGAAATTCAGCCAGTAGTCATGGCTCGTCGCCGCCATCAGCAACAGGATGACGAGCGCGCCAAGGCCGAGCGTCTTGAACGGGAAGCCGATGAACTTGAGATAGTTCGGCCAGTCGGTGATTTCCTGGATAAGTTTTGGCAGCGCGTCCTGGATCGCGAACCATTCCACCATCGACCAGGCATGAAATGCCGCGATGAAGAACGTCAGCACGCCGAAATGGCGGCGGTTGTAGAGCAGCGGAAGAAATTTCGGATTGAGGCGGGCGAGCGGCCCGATCGAGAGAATGGTCGTCAGCATCAAGAACGCGCAGGTGCCGAAGGCGCGAATGCGCAAATCGATCCATTCCGGCGCGTTCTTCGGCGGATGCAATTGCGCACCGATATAGAGGAAACCGCCGACATAGGCGGCGACGCCGAGGAGCAGGACCGCGTCGTAGATATATTTCGCGCGGTTCCACATCACCGCCTGATAGCCGCCGCTCATTGCTGGCTCTTTGCCGTCGGCGCGGGCTCCGTGGCAACCGGCGGCCGCAGATAAAGCGCCATGGCGAAGCCTAGCGCCAGCGTCAAGGCGAGCGCGGGCCAGAGCAGGCGGTGGACCGATCGATGTTTCCGCGTCATCGATCGCTTCGAGATTGCAGCCAGCGGCGGAGCACGAACGGCCAGAGCAGGGTGGCACCCGGTAGCAGAAGAATACGCGCGCCCGTGGTCACGGATACGGGATGCGGAAAGACGCGTGTCACGCCGAAGAGCACGAAGGCCAAGCCGGTGGCGATACCGATCGCGACATAGAGTGCGAGGGCGGAAAAAAGTATAGCGGCCATGGTCGAATTCTGCCCCACCCGGCCTGCGCTTACAATCGCAGCAAGCAGTCGGATGGGCGCTACCGATTGACCTTGCGGCCTGGCCCGATACCATCGATCCGCAAAAATCGCGTCAGATCGAATTCCAACACAAGGCAAAATGGCACCATGGCTGCTCGCCAAAACGCTTCTGCGCGGGATCGTCGTTGGCGGCCATTTCGCGGCGTTGACCGGCGCCGGCTGAACGAGGCTCGCTTGCAAGCTCATCATGCGCTGCAATGGCTCGGGCGGGCGGGGACCGCCTATGTCCCGCCGCAGCCGGACTACGGCCACACGAATTTGGGGTGGGACGACGCCCTCGACGGCTTTACGACGCATCCGTTTAAAGACGGCGCGCGGCTGGGTTTGAAAATTACCGATCTCACGCTCGTGTCGCAGATAGGCGAGGGCACGACGCGCGTCCAATCTTTCCCTCTCGACGGCCGTTCGGATGCAGAAGCACGCCGGTGGTTGGGCGGGCAACTCGGCGCGCTAGGCCTTGATGCGCACGCGCTCGATGCGGCCTCACCCTATGAGATACCGCCGCACGCCATAGCCAAGGGCGCCGCCTATGACGCGGCCGGGCTGAAAGATGCCTTGCCCGAGCTTGCCGCCTGGTTCGCCAATGCCGATTGTTCGCTCAGACGCGTCCAAGAACAAATGACCGAACGAAAGTTGACGACTTCTCCCGTGCGCTGCTGGCCGCATCACTTCGACCTCGCCACCTTGATCACGCTTTCGGCGCGGAAGCCCGAGCCCGGCTATGTCGGCGCCGGGCTTTCGCCCGGAGACGGATATTACGACGAGCCTTATTTCTACGTGTCGGTTTATCCGCAACCCGATCAAGCGGCGCTGCCGGCCCTGCCGAAGCTCGGCCATTGGCATACGCACGAATTCACGGCGGCGGTTGTTCCGGCGCATAAGATCGTCGCGGCCGGGAACCCGATGGCCGAGACCGATGATTTTCTGCGGGCCGCGGTCGACAGCGCGGTCAAAATCTTGGGTTGAGAGCGAAACAGCTCCGGGTCGGTCCCGAGACCGCGATAGAATTCGATCGTCTGAAATGAAATGTTTGCTTCTAGTTCTCGGAAGCTATGCCGCCATTGGCTTACGCGAGATGTGGTAGGACATAACGCCGGTGAGAAAGCTTTGACTTTCGACGTTGACGAAACCAACTTCCTCGAGAAGCTGGGTCAACTCACGCGGCGTATAGAAGTGCCGTATGGCATCCGCGAAGTAGCCGACACACTTCATGCTCTCGGCGGAACTCCCGAAAAGCTTTGCCGTGAACCAAACCGAGAAACGCAAATAAGCGAGGTACGGTACTTCGATCACCCTCGATGCCGGGCGGAGCATGTCATTATGGCAGAAGATGCCGCCGGGCTTCAGAACCCGATGGATCTCCTTGAACGCCCTGATGATCTCGAGGTGGCGTGAAGCGAATTGTAGCGTCACGGCATCGAACGAGTTGTCGGCAAACGGCAGCGCATGGGCGTCGCAGACGCGTGCATGGATTACCAGGTTGCGCTCGCGAGCGCGGCGCTGACCCTCGGCGGTCATATGCGGACTGCCGTCCACGGTGTGGATCTCGAGCGTCGGATCATTCGCAAAAAGCCTCAGCGGGATGTCGTGGGTGCCCGAACAAACGTCGAGTACGTTCGCTCCCCGCGGCAGATGCTTGCTAATGGCAGTCGCGAATTTAGCGCTCCAACGCGAACAACTCCCGAGCGAGGCGACCGCATTACCTTTATCGTAATAGGTCGGCACATCCCGAAAAACTTCCGGAATCAAGGTCCGCCACGTCTCCCCAAAAAGACGCGAACGAAGATCTTCTTTTTCCAATAAACCTTCTGAGATGCTCATCTGGTCTCTGCCCAAGTAGTCAGTGGCCGTCCCGTCCGCTCGTGCCAACTGCAATCGAGCGTCGGAATGCACGGGGCGAATATAGTCATGTTCCCTGTTACGTTTCTGATCCATATCAATTCTGATCCATATCAATGAGATCTCTCAAAGCACCTGTTTTGCTGAAGATATAGATCAGCTATCGCTTTGCAGTCAGGGTATGGCGCATTGGCTGACCCCGCAAGTCTTGCCGGAATTATACCGGGAAGGCGAAGCAGCAGGAGCAACACGATGAAAATAGCCACCCGTGCACCGTACTTCATGCTTGGGTTGGCGCTCGTCGGCATCGCCGTTGCGTTTTATGATTCCTACGCGATCTATAATCGCCAGCCGCTGTGGTGTCCTCCTCCCATCGACGGCTGCAACATCGTCGCCGACAGCCCCTACGCGCGCATCTTCGGCCTGCCGCTCGGCTATTTTGGCCTGGTCTATTATTTGTACATGTTCGGCTTGGCGGCGCTGCTCGCTGTTGACCCGTTTTCGCGCGGCTTGCGTTGGGGCACGCTGCTCTATGCCGCGATCGGCCTGTCCTTCTCGCTATGCTTCATGTACATCCAGTTTACCTACATCCGCGCTTTCTGCATTTACTGTCTGATATCCGCCGTCGCGACGCTGCTGTTTTTCATCGCCGCGCTCCGGCACTTCAGCGCGACGCGTAAAAATTAGAGCGTCGCCGCGATGAAAGCTAGGCTTGACGGCCTTTCATCACCACTCATTCGTCGCCGGCTGCGAGGGTCGGCGCTGCTCGCGCGCCCGCAAGCGTCGCGGCCGCGCTCCCGCGCGTAATACGGGCGAGCGCGAACGCGGCTAGGCTCGCACATAAGGCCGGCACTGCCGCTGCCAGAAACAGCGACTCGGCGCCGACGTGGCGCGCGAACATGATGCCGCCGATCAGCGGTCCGACGATCGATCCGATCCGCCCGATGCCGAGCGCCCAACCGACGCCGGTCGAGCGCACCATCGTCGGATAATAGGTCGCGGCGAGTGCGTTCGAGGCGATCTGCCCACCGATGATGCAGAAACCGGCGCAAAAAATCGCGAGCGTCGCGAGCGCGATCGACTGCCCGGAATAGCCGATCGCCGCCACCGCGAACGAGGCGAGAAGATAGGTGAGCGACAGCGCGCGGAACGAGAAACGATCGATGAATTGTCCCAGCGCGAATGTGCCGACCACGCCTCCGACCTGAAACATCGCACCGACGGCCACCGCTATCGAGACCGATGCGCCGAGGTCGTTGAGCACGGTGGGAAGCCAGTTCGACAATAGATAGATGTCGAGCAGGCTCATGAAGAATACGATCCACAACACGAGCGTCGCCCACGCGCGTCCTTCGCTGAAGAGGTGCGCGACTGGCAAGCCCGCGAGCTTCGCCTCATGCACCCCGAAGCGCGTTCCGGACGGAAAGCGAGCGGATGGAGCAATCCATGTCAGCATCTCCGCAACGCGCGCGTCGGCACGGCCGGTGAGGGCGAGAAAGCGGATGGACTCGGGCAAACGGGCGGCGAGGAACGGGACGAGGATAAGCGGCGCGATACCGCCGATCAGGAAGACGGATCGCCAACCGAAGGAAGGAATGAGGGCGGCGGCGATCAACCCGCCGAGTGCGGCGCCGACGGAAAATCCGACGAACATCGCCATCACCATCGTCGCCCGGCGGCGATGCGGGCTGAACTCCGAAGTGAGCGCGACCGCGTTCGGCAGCGCGCCGCCGAGGCCGAGGCCGGTAAGGAAGCGGATGACGAGAAGGCTCGTGATGTCCTGGGCGAAGACGGTGGCGAGGGTGCCGATGCCGAAGGCGGCGGTACTGAAAACGATGATCCGCTTCCGTCCGATTCGATCCGCGATCGGGCCGAAGACAAGCGTGCCGATCATGAGCCCGAAGAGGCCGGCGCTGAAGACGGGTCCGAGCGCGCCGCGCGCGAGGCCCCAGTCGCGGGCAAGGTCCGGCGCGACATAGCCGATGGCCTGCGTATCGAAGCCATCGAAGAAGAGTACGGCGGCGCACGCCAGCAGCAAGCGAATCTGGAAGCGGCCAACCGGCTGCTCGTCGATAAAACCGGCAACGTCGATCACACCGGAAGCCTGTGTCATTGTTTTCCCCACCTGCTATTGCTTTTGCTGCCGGTCTTGGAGCCGGGTGATCCGATAGAGTATCCGACGTCAGGCGGACGCGCAAAAGACGAGAGCCGTGGACGGGTCGAACGCACAAGACGCAGAAATTCTCATCGTCGGCGGCGGACCCGTCGGCATGGGGCTCGCCATCGAACTCGGGCAGCGTGGAATTCGCTCGATCGTGGTGGAGCGCTATGCCGATCCGCAACCCATCCCGAAGGGCCAGAACCTGACGCAGCGGACGATGGAACATTTCTACTTCTGGGGAGCCGAGAAGGAATTGCGCGCGGCGCGGACGATCCCGCGGGAGTATGGGATCGGGGGCATGACCGCTTACGGGACGCTTCTAAGCGGCTACCATTATGACTGGCTTCAGCGTGAACTCGTCCGCCCCTTCTACTTCACCGACAACGAGCGGCTGCCGCAATACGCGACGGAAGCCGTCTTGCGCCGGCGCGCCGGTGAACTCCCGGCGATCGAAGCGATGTACGGCTGGAGCGCCGAAGAGATCAGTCAAGACTCGAACGGCACGTTCGTCATGATTTCCGGCCGCGACGGCAATACCCGCCGGACGTTACGGGCCGCTTATGTCGTCGGCTGTGACGGCAGCCGGTCGACGGTGCGCGAGCAGGCCGTGATCGCGCAAACGCATTCGGAGCACGACCGGCTGATGGTGCTGCTCGTGTTCCGCTCGCAAGGGCTTCACCGTTTGCTCGCGCGATTTCCCGGCAAATCGTTCTATAACGTCCTGCATC
>JBGPVT010000016.1:0-16521 GCA_041491825.1 Xanthobacteraceae bacterium
AAGCTCGCGCCCCCCTTCAAGCAGGTCGAGTTCGACATCATGTACGGCGAGGGCATCTCCAAGATGGGCGAACTCGTCGACCTCGGCCTCAAGGCCGGCGTCGTCGAAAAGTCCGGCGCCTGGTTCTCCTACGACAGCCAGCGCCTGGGCCAGGGCCGCGAGAACGCCAAGACCTTCCTCAAGCAGCACCCCGAGATCGCGGACAAGATCGAGGCGGCGATTCGCCAGAACGCCGGCCTCATCGCCGAGAAGATCCTCGGCCCCTCCGAGCCCGAGGAAGACGACGCCGACGATTCCGACGCAGCCGAGGCCTGAAGCAAAGAAGGATCCCGGCGTCCCCGCCGCCCCCCCTCGGGATCCCGCACTTCATCCTCGGCCGTTCCCCGGCCCGCCGCAGGCACTGCCCGCCTGCGGCGGGTCCGGCTTTACGATGAGGCACCTCGTCTATAGACATCGGCCGTCATGAGCGGCGTCAACGAAATCCGGTCGACCTTCCTCGACTTCTTCAAGAAGCACGGCCACGAAATCGTGCCGTCCTCGCCGCTGGTGCCGCGGAACGACCCGACGCTCCTGTTCACCAACGCCGGCATGGTGCAGTTCAAGAACGTCTTCACCGGCCTCGAAAAGCGGCCCTATAGCCGCGCGGTGACGGCGCAAAAATGCGTGCGCGCCGGCGGCAAGCACAACGACCTCGACAATGTCGGCTATACCGCCCGCCACCACACCTTCTTCGAGATGCTCGGCAATTTCTCCTTCGGCGACTATTTCAAGGAGCGCGCGATCGAGCTTTCCTGGGAGCTGATGACGAAAACCTTCGAATTGCCGAAGGATCGCCTGCTGGTGACGGTCTATTCCGAGGACGAGGACGCCTTTAAACTCTGGAAGAAGATCGCGGGCTTGCCCGAGAGCAAGATCCTCAAGATTTCGACCTCCGACAATTTCTGGGCGATGGGCGACACCGGTCCCTGCGGGCCGTGCTCCGAAATCTTCTACGACCACGGCCCCGACATCCCCGGCGGGCCTCCCGGCTCCGCCGATGCCGAGGGCGACCGCTTCATCGAGATCTGGAACCTCGTCTTTATGCAATACGAGCAGCAGGCGGGCGGCAAGCGCACGCCGCTGCCGAAGCCCTCGATCGACACCGGCCTCGGCCTCGAGCGCATGGCCGCCGTGCTGCAGGGCACCTACGACAATTACGAGATCGATCTTTTTCGCGCGCTCATTCATGCGAGCGTCGATCTCACCGGCGTTGCGGCGAAGGGCGCGCACAGAGCGAGCCACCGCGTGATCGCCGATCATCTCCGCGCTTCCGCCTTTCTCGTCGCCGACGGCGTGCTGCCCTCGAACGAGGGCCGCGGCTACGTGCTCCGGCGCATCATGCGCCGCGCCATGCGCCACGCAGAGCTGCTCGGCGCCGCTGAGCCGCTGATGTGGCGGCTCCTGCCGACGCTCCTGCGCGAGATGGGCCAGGCCTATCCCGAACTCGTGCGCGCGGAGGCGCTGATCGCCGAGACCTTGAAGCTGGAGGAGACGCGGTTTCGGAAGACCCTCGAGCGCGGCCTCGCTCTCCTCGAAGAGGAAAGCAAGGGGATTGCACGCGGCGCCAAGTTTTCCGGCGAGACCGCCTTCAAGCTCTACGACACCTTCGGATTCCCGCTCGATCTCACCGAGGACGCGCTGAAGCCGCGCGGGATTACGGTCGACACCCAGGCGTTCGGAACCGCCATGGAGCGCCAGCGCGAAAAAGCGCGCGCCGCCTGGTCGGGCTCGGGCGACGCCGCCACCGAAGCGGTGTGGTTTCCACTGCGCGAAAAAGCCGGCGCCACCGAATTTCTCGGCTACGAAACAGAGCGCGCCGAGGGCGTGGTGGCGGCCCTCGTCCGCGACGGCAAGGAAGTCGGCGCCCTGAAGCAGGGGGAGGCCGGCGCCGTCATCCTCAACCAGACGCCGTTCTACGGCGAATCCGGCGGCCAGGTCGGCGACACGGGCTGGCTCTCGGGCGAGGGCGCGCGCTTTCGCGTTACCGACACCCAGAAGAAGGCGGGCGACCTCCTCGTGCATTTCGGCGAGCTTACGGAAGGCGCGCTGAAACCGGGGATGGCGTTAACGCTCGCAGTCGACCACGCGCGCCGCGGCGACATCCGGCGCAATCACTCGGCGACGCATCTCTTGCACGAAGCGCTCCGGCAAGTGCTCGGCGACCACGTGGCGCAAAAAGGCTCGCTCGTGGCGCCCGACCGGCTCCGCTTCGACTTCGCGCATCCGAAGCCCATCGTCGATAACGAAATCGCCAAGGTCGAGGACATCGCCAACGCCATCGTGCTGCAGAACGCGCCGGTGGAGACGCGGCTGATGGAGGTCGACGACGCGATCACCTCCGGCGCCCGCGCCCTCTTCGGCGAGAAATACGGCGACGAGGTGCGCGTCGTCGCGATGGGAAAAGGAGGCGGCAACAGCTTGGGGTGGTCGGTCGAGCTCTGCGGCGGCACGCATGTGCGGCAGACGGGCGATATCGGCCTCGTCGCCGTGGTCTCCGAAGGCGCAGTCGCGGCGGGCGTCCGCCGCATCGAGGCGCTGACCGGCGACGCGGCGCGCCATCATCTCGCGGGCGAGGCGCGAGCCTTGCGCGAAGCGGCGGCCCTCCTCAAGGCGCCGGTAAGCGAGGTACCGGTCCGGCTCGACGCGCTGCTTGAGGAGCGGAAGCGCCTCGAGCGCGAGCTCGCGGACGCGAAGAAGAAGCTCGCCATGGGCGGCGGCGCCAAAGGCTCGGAGGACGGCGTGCGCACGGTCGGCAAGGTGAAGTTCCTGGCGCGCGCGGTCACCGGCATCGAGATGAAGGATTTGAAAAGCCTCGCCGACGAGGGCAAGCGGCAGATCGGCTCGGGCATCGTCGCCATCGTCGGCGTCAACGACGAGGGCCGCGCCGGGCTCGTCGTCGGCGTGACCGAGGATCTCACCCAGCGCTTCAATGCCGTCGAACTCGCGCGCTTTGGTTCCGAAGCGCTCGGCGGCAAGGGCGGCGGCGGCCGTCCCGACATGGCGCAGGCGGGCGGCCCCGACGGCTCGAAAGCGGAAGCGGCGCTCAAAGCCATCGAAGCCGCGCTCGGCAACGCCTGAACGGAAGAGCGAACACGGTGGCAAGCTGGCATTCCACTGCGCGAAAAGTCCGCCACCGCCTCTATCAAACTCTCGAGCAGGGCCCGGTCGGCGACCGTACAAGCTGGCTCGTCGAGCGCTTTCTGGTTTTTCTGATCGTCATGAACCTCGTCGCCATGACGCTGCAATCGGTTCCTTCGCTCGACGAGCGTTATGGCCGGCTATTCGATCTGATCGAAATCTGCTCGTTGATCATATTCACGGCGGAATATCTGCTGCGGTTATGGGTCGCGGCCGAATACGGGCCGCATAATCGTTTGTCTTCGGCGCAGGCGCGCATGCGGTTCGCCTTCAGCGCCGTCGGCCTCATCGATCTCCTCGCCGTGCTTCCTTTCTGGATAGCGCTCTCGTTTTCCGCCGACCTGCGCTTTCTCCTGGTATTGCGCTCCGTCCGCTTTCTCAAGCTCGTTCGCCATTCCACGGCAATGCGCTCGCTGCTCGATGCGATCTATAGCGAGCGGCGCGCGCTCCTCGGCGGTTTAGTCATCCTGGCCGGTACGGCGATGATCTCGGCCTCGACGATGTACATCCTGGAGCGGGCGGTGCAGCCCGATAAGTTCGGCACCATCCCGGACGCCATGTGGTGGGCGATCGTGACGCTCGGCACCGTCGGCTACGGCGACGCGGTGCCGATCACGATTCCCGGCAAGCTCGTCGCGGCTGTTACGATTTTATTCGGTCTGATGATGATCGCGCTGCCGGTGGGCATCATCGCCACGGCGTTCGCGAACGAGATCCGCCGCCGCGATTTCGTCGTCACTTGGAGCATGGTCGCGCGGTTTCCGCTGTTCGCGGCGCTGAACGCCGCCGAGATCGCCGACATCATGCGACTGTTGAAGGCGCAGACTTTCAACACCGGCGACGTGATCATTCGGAAGGGAGAAGAGGGACATTCGATGTATTTCATCGCGGCCGGCGAAGTGGAAATCGAGCTGCCGAACGACCGCGTCCGGCTCGGCGCCGGCGAATTCTTCGGGGAAATCGCGGTCTTGAAGCGCAGCAAGCGTTCCGCGACGGCGACGGCGATATCCCGCACCAATCTCTTGATCCTCGATGCGCATGATCTTCACGCGCTGATGGAGCGCGATCCGCGTATCGCCGAGCAAGTCAGAGCCGCCGCGCGCAAGCGGGGAGGCGAGGAGATTTGAAAGCCGGCCCCGATCAGCGCATGGCTTTCTTGAGATTTTCGCCGACCTTGTCGAGAAAGCCCTCGGTCGAAAGCCACTTCTGGTCGGCGCCGATGAGGAGTGCCAAGTCCTTCGTCATGAAGCCCGCTTCGACCGTGCCGACGCAGACTTTTTCGAGGGTCGTGGCGAATTTCGCGAGCTCCGCATTGCCGTCGAGTTTGGCGCGGTGCGCGAGCCCCCGCGTCCAGGCGAAGATCGAGGCGATCGAGTTCGTCGACGTCTCCTTGCCCTTCTGATGCTCGCGATAATGCCGCGTCACGGTGCCATGCGCCGCTTCCGATTCGACGACCTTGCCGTCGGGCGTCAACAGCACGGATGTCATCAGGCCGAGCGAGCCGTAGCCCTGCGCCACTGTGTCGGACTGCACGTCGCCGTCGTAGTTCTTGCACGCCCACACATAGCCGCCCGACCATTTCAGGGCGGAAGCCACCATGTCGTCGATCAGCCGGTGCTCATAGGTGATCTTCTTTTTTTCGAATTCGGCCTTGAATTCCTTGTCGTAGACTTCCTGGAAGATGTCCTTGAAGCGGCCGTCATAGATCTTGAGAATGGTGTTCTTGGTCGAGAGATAGACGGGATAGCCGCGGGAGAGGCCGTAATTCAGCGAGGCGCGGGCGAAATCCCGGATCGAGTCGTCGAGATTGTACATGGCGAGCGCGACACCGCCGCCGGGGAATTCGAACACTTCGTGCTCGATCTTCTTGCCGTCGGTGCCGGTGAAGGTGATGGTGAGCTTGCCTTTTCCCGGAACCCTGAAATCGGTCGCGCGATATTGATCGCCGTAGGCATGGCGGCCGATGATGATCGGCTGCGTCCAGCCGGGCACGAGCCGCGGCACGTTCTTGCAGATGATGGGTTCCCGAAAAATGACGCCGTCGAGGATGTTGCGGATGGTGCCGTTGGGGGAGCGCCACATCTTCTTGAGGCCGAACTCCTTCACGCGCGCTTCGTCGGGCGTGATCGTCGCGCATTTGACGCCGACGCCCACGCGCTTGATCGCTTCGGCGGCCTCCACCGTGACCCGGTCCTCGGTCTTGTCGCGATTTTCGATGCCAAGGTCGAAATAGAGAAGCTCGATGTCGAGATAGGGGTTGATCAGCTTGTCCTTGATGAGATGCCAAATGATGCGCGTCATCTCATCGCCATCGAGCTCGACGACGGGGTTCTTGACCTTGATTTTCGCCATGGCGAGGACTTTCTGTGAGGTAGGAGTTCGTTTTCTCGGGGAGGGTGGCGGCGGCCGGAATAAAGTCGCCCTATGCGGGGCGTCGCTATAGCACCGGTTGCTCGCAGGAGAAAGCCGACCTTCGCCGTAGGGGATTGTACGAGGAAGAGAAAAGAGAATGCCAGGCGCCGGCACGGATCGAACCAAGGAGTGGGTCGCGGGCGGCCCCGCCGTGATTTTGGTCGAGCCGCAGCTCGGCGAGAATATCGGTGCCGCCGCCCGCGCCATGGCGAACTTTGGTCTGTCGCGACTGCGTCTGGTGCGGCCGCGCGACGGATGGCCGAACGTTCAGGCACGCCGCTCCGCCTCGGGCGCCGACCGCATACTCGACGAAGCGCTGCTCTTCGATACGCTCGAGGAAGCGATCGCCGACTGCAATCTCCTCTTTGCCGCAACGGCGCGGCAGCATGATCAGGCAAAACCCGTGGTCGGCGCCGATGAGGCCGCGCGGCAAGCAGCACCCCGCGCCGCCGCCGGCGAGACGGTCGCTTTCATGTTCGGCCGCGAGCGGAACGGCCTCGAAAATGACGAGGTGGGTCTCGCGGACGCGATCCTCACGCTGCCCATAAACCCGGCCTTTGCCTCGCTCAATCTTTCCCATGCGGTGGCGGTCGTCGCCTATGAATGGTTGAAGGCGTCAGGCGGCGGCCGGCTTCCGTTTTCGATGCCGGAAAAATCCGCGCCCGCGCCGAAGGAACAGTTGCTCGCGTTCTTCGCCGATCTCGAGCGCGAGTTAGAGCGGGTCGAGTTCTTCCGCCCGCCCGAAAAACACACGACCATGGCCGTGAATCTGCGGAACATCGTCACCCGCATGCGTCCGACGCAACAGGATATTCATACGCTCCACGGCGTCATTCTCGCGCTCGCGGAAGGGCGGAAAGGCCCGGCCAAAGGCGGCGTGCTCGACGGCGAAGAAGCGGCGGTGCTGCGGGCGCTCTTGGCCGAACACGGCCAGGGCCGAGTTCCGTCGGAGCGCGGACCCGTGCGCGGGCTCGCGCGCTTGTTGCGGCGGAATCCGACCGATGCCGAACGCGCGCTCTGGGATGGCCTCGTAAAAGATCGCCGCTTCGCGAGCCTCGGCTTCAAACGGCAGGTGCCGGTCGGCCCTCACATCACGGATCTGGTTTCGTTTCCATTGCGCAGCGTGATCGATCTCGTGCCCGGAGACGAATCGGCGGAGGCAAGAGACGCGCGGGCGGAAAAACGAAACTGGCTTGCGGAAAGGGACTATCGCATCATCGAGGTGCACGACACGGAAGTTGAGCGGGATTTGCCGGCGCTTCTCGATCGGTTGCATGCCGCGATCCTTGAAAGTCGAGGTTCGGCTTGACGCGAGCATTGCAAGGCAATCTTTACGTTCCGCTGCCACAACTCTTCGATTGCTGCGGCAGGCGGAGAAGCGCCGCCCAGCACGGAACGCCGAGGACGAACAGTGCGCCCTGATCAAGGGGTTCTCGTTTTTGATTCCGGCCTCGGCGGGCTCACCGTCCTTCGCGAGATCGCGCAGCTGCGGCCAGATTTGCGCTTGATCTACGCCGCCGACGACGTCGCTTTCCCCTATGGGCAATGGGGTGACGATGCGCTCGCCGACCGGGTGGTCGGCGTCGTTGCCGGATTGATCGAACGGCTGGATCCCGCGCTCGTGGTGATCGCCTGCAATACCGCGTCGACGCTGGCGCTTCCCGCCTTGCGCGCGCGGTTTTCGCTTCCGTTCGTCGGCACGGTGCCGGCGATCAAGCCCGCCTGCGAGCGCTCGGTCAGCAAACGCGTGAGCGTGCTGGCGACGCCGGGCACCGTGAAGCGCGATTACACGCAAGGTTTGATCCGCGAATTCGCCGCCGGCTGCCACGTCACGCTGGTCGGGAGTGAGAATCTCGCGAGTCTCGCCGAAGCCGCCCTTCAGGGCGAGGCCGTCGAAGACGCGGCCATCGCGTCGGAGATCAAGCCGTGTTTTGTCGGCGATGGAAGCCGCACCGATACCGTCGTGCTGGCCTGCACGCATTATCCGTTGATCCTCGATCGGTTGGTCAAAGCAGCACCTTGGCCGGTCAGCTGGATCGACCCGGCCGCGGCGATTGCGAGACGCGCTTCAAGTCTTCTCGCCGAAAGAAACGCGCCGGCAGGGCTTCCCATCGAAGCTTATTTCACGAGCGGAAAACGTCCGACGCCGGCGCTGGTCCAGTCCTTGCGCCAGTTCAACGTCATCGCGGCAGAGATGGAGACGCTAAGACCGCCGGTTTGACAAAGACGCGAGCTTCCGGCTATTGCAGCGCGGCTGGGCGGGCCTTCGGGCCCGCTTGGCTTTTCCCGCACCCGCGGCAAGAACCGGCGCACGGTTTCCTGCCTGTCGGCCGGAATATCCGGCAGAGGAGGGCGCGATCCGAAACGAGAAAGGGATCCGCGATGTCGAAGCGCAAGTCGGCGAAGCATAAGCTCGATCGCCGCATGGGCGAGAATATCTGGGGCCGCCCGAAGAGCCCCGTGAACCGCCGCGAATATGGACCCGGCCAGCACGGCCAGCGGCGCAAGGGTAAGCTCTCCGATTTCGGCGTGCAGCTGCGCGCGAAGCAAAAGCTCCGCGGCTATTACGCCAATATTTCGGAACGGCAGTTTCGCAAAATTTATCAGGAAGCCGCGCGGCTACGCGGCGACACCGGCGCGATCCTGATCGGATTGCTGGAGCGGCGGCTGGACGCGTTCATCTATCGCGCCAAGTTCGTGCCGACGGTGTTTTCCGCCCGTCAGGTCGTCTCGCACGGCCACGTGCTGGTGAACGGCAAGCGCGTCACCATACCGAGCTTTCGCGTGAAGGTCGGAGATGTCGTGGAGCTGACGAGCCGCGGCAAGGAGCTCATTATCGTGTTAGAGGCGAGCCAATCGTCGGAGCGGGACGTGCCCGACTATCTCGAGATCGACCACAAGAAAATGACCGGCAAGATGGTGCGGGTGCCGACGCTCGGCGAGGTGCCTTACCCGGTTCAGATGGAACCCCACTTGGTGATCGAATTTTATTCGCGCTAACGCGCGGGTAGCCGGAAACAAAAAAAGGCCGCCATCGCAAGCCGGCCTTGGCCGGCTTGCGCACAAAAAAACCGATCTCGGGTAAACCCGAGATCGGCGGGGGCCTTTTTATTTCAGCTTTATGAAATCGGTCGGCTCACGCCTGCGCGCGTTCGCGGAGCGTAACGCCCTTTTCCTTGAGAACACCCTGCAATTCGCCCGCCTGGAACATCTCGCGGACGATGTCGCAGCCCCCGACAAATTCGCCCTTCACATAGAGCTGCGGAATGGTCGGCCAGTTGGAAAAAGCCTTGATGCCTTGGCGGAGTTCGTCGGAATCGAGAATGTTCACGCCTTTGTACGGCACGCCGAGATAATCGAGGATCTGGACGACCTGACCCGAGAAGCCGCATTGCGGAAATTGCGGCGTGCCTTTCATGAAAAGCACGACATCGCTCGACTTCAATTGCTGGTCGATGAATTGCTGAATGCTCATGTTCGTTCCTTAACGCTTCGCCGGAGCATGATCTTATCCGAAAACCGGTTCCCACTTTTCGGGATCATGCTCTAGCGTCCTTCGGGGGTGGTCGTCTGCAGGGCGAGCGCGTGCAACGCGCCGCCCATCGAGCCCTTGAGCGCAGCATAGACCATTTGGTGCTGCTGCACACGGCTCTTTCCGCGAAAGCTCTCGGCCACCACCGTGGCGGCATAATGGTCGCCGTCGCCGGCCAAGTCACGGATTTCCACCTGCGCGTCGGGAATGGCTGCCTTGATCAAGCGTTCTATGTCCCGGGCATCCATTGCCATCGATCGTCTCCCGCGCCGCTATCCGACCGCGCCACCCGCCATATAGGCGGGAAGCCAGCCCTCGAAGAGCGCGTGCAAGCTTGAGACCAATATTGGGTCCTCGCCGGGAAGCGTCAATTGGCGGCCTCCGGTTGTGCCCAGGACCCTCATCGGGATGTCGTTGCCGGCGGCTTCTGCCGCGATCTTGGGCACTTCGGCGGCCTTGGCTGTCAGCAGATAGCGGGCCTGATCCTCGCCGAACCAGAAGGCGTGGGGCGGAATGCCCGCGGGCGGCGAATCAAGTTTGGCGCCGATGGTTGACGCCATCGCCATTTCGGCGATCGCCACCAATAGCCCGCCGTCGGAGAGGTCATGGACGGCAGTGGCCCGCTTCTCCGTGATCAGCTTGCGGATGAAATCGCCGTTCCTCTTCTCGACGGCGAGATCGACCGGCGGCGGCGCGCCTTCTTCGCGGCTAAGCACTGTGGCCAGGAACGCCGACTGGCCGAGCCAGCCTTTCGTCTCGCCCACCAAGAAAATGGCTTCGCCTTCGGCCTTGAACGCAAGCGTCGCCATGCTGGCGAGATCGTCGAGAATTCCCACGCCGCCGATCGTCGGCGTCGGCAGGATCGCGCGCCCGTTGGTCTCGTTGTAGAGCGAGACGTTTCCCGACACGACCGGGAAGTCGAGCGCCTTGCAGGCCGCGGAAATCCCGCGCACGCAATAGACGAATTGCCCCATGATTTCCGGCCGCTCGGGATTGCCGAAATTCAGATTGTCGGTGACCGCGAGCGGCCGCGCGCCGACCGCGGTGAGATTGCGCCAGGCCTCCGCTACCGCCTGCTTGCCCCCCTCGAACGGGTCCGCCTCGCAATAGCGCGGCGTCACGTCGGTCGTCATCGCGAGCGCCTTCGGCCCATCATCGATGCGCACCACGGCGGCGTCGCCGCCCGGCCGCTGCACGGTGTTGTTGAGAATGAGGTGGTCGTATTGCTCCCACACCCAGCGCTTCGAACAGAGGTCGGGCGAGGCGAGGAGCTTTTCGAGCGCCCGCTTGATCGAGACGGGGGAGGGGATGGATTTCGCATCGAGGACGGGGAGCTTCTTCGGCTCGGCGAACGAGCGATTGTATTCCGGCGCCTCGTCGCCGAGTTCCTTGATCGGCAGATCCGCCATCACGTCGCCACCGAAGCGCACGATGAAGCGGGAGGTCTCCGTGGTTTTGCCCACCACCGCGAAATCGAGGCCCCATTTCTTGAAGATTGCCTCGGCTTCTTTTTCCTTCTCGGGCTTCAACACCATCAGCATGCGCTCCTGGCTTTCGGAGAGCATCATCTCGTAGGCGGTCATCGCGGCCTCCCGCGTCGGCACGCGATCGAGGTCGAGGGTGACGCCGAGATCGCCTTTGGCGCCCATCTCCACCGCCGAACAGGTGAGGCCGGCCGCCCCCATGTCCTGGATCGCGATGACGCAGCCTTTCTGCATGATTTCGAGGCAGGCTTCTAACAGAAGCTTTTCCGAGAACGGATCGCCGACCTGCACGGTCGGCCGCTTTTCCTCGGAATCGTCGCCGAATTCCGCCGAAGCCATGGTGGCGCCGTGGATGCCGTCGCGGCCGGTCTTCGAGCCGAGATAGACGACCGGCCGGCCGACTCCGCTCGCCTTGGCGTAGAAAATCTTGTCCTTCTCGACGATGCCGACCGCCATCGCATTGACGAGAATGTTGCCGTCGTAGCGCGGATGAAACCCGACCGCACCGCCGACCGTCGGCACGCCGAAGGAATTGCCGTAGCCGCCGATGCCGGCGACGACACCCGAGACGAGCGCGCGCGTCTTCGGGTGCTTCGGGTCGCCGAAGCGGAGCGCGTTGAGGCAGGCGACGGGCCGCGCGCCCATGGTGAAGACGTCGCGCAGGATGCCGCCGACGCCGGTCGCAGCGCCCTGATAGGGCTCGATGAAGGAGGGATGGTTGTGGCTTTCCATTTTGAAGACGCAGGCGAGGCCCCCGCCGATGTCGATGACGCCGGCGTTCTCGCCGGGACCCTGAATGACCCAGGGCGCCTTTGTCGGCAGCCCGCGGAGATGCACTTTCGACGATTTATAGGAGCAATGCTCGTTCCACATCGCCGACACGATGCCGAGCTCGGTGAAGCTCGGGTCGCGGCCGATGAGCGCGCGAAAGCGGTCGTATTCGTCGGGCTTCAGGCCGTGTTCGGCGATCAGCGTGGGCGTGATCTTCGGCTCGTTCGGGATCATCTTCACGCGGCTTCGAGCGTCGAGATCAGGCTCTCGAACAATCGCCGCCCATCCGTCGGGCCGACGACCGGGTCGACGTGGTTCTCGGGATGCGGCATCAGGCCCAGGACGTTTCGCTGCTCGGAGAGAATGCCGGCGATCGCGTGGGTCGCGCCGTTAAAATTGAAGGCGGGATCGAGCTTGCCGTCAGGGGTGGTGTAGCGAAAGAGCACGCGCCCTTCGTCTTCGAGCCGCGCGATCGTCTCTTCGTCGGCGATGTAGTTGCCTTCGCCATGCGCCACCGGCACGCGAATGACGTCGCCGGCATTATAGCGGCGGGTGAAGGGCGTATCGGAGCGCTCGATGCGCAAGTAAACTTCCCGACAGATGAATTTGAGCCGCGCGTTCCGCATCAAAACGCCCGGCAGCAATCCTGCCTCGCAGGCGATTTGAAAGCCGTTGCAGACGGCGAGCACGAGCCCGCCTTTCGCGGCGTGCGCGCGGACCGCGTCCATGATCGGCGCGCGGGCGGCAATGGCGCCACAGCGGAGATAATCTCCGTAGGAAAAGCCGCCCGGCAACACGACCAAATCGGTGCCTTTCGGAAGTTCCCGATCGGCGTGCCAGACCATCGCCGGCTCCTTGCCGGACACGAATTTCAGCGCGCGCGCCATGTCGTGCTCGCGATTGATGCCGGGAAAGACGACGACGGCGGACTTCATAGCAACTCGACCCGGTAATTCTCGATCACCATGTTGGCGAGCAGTTTTTCGGCGGCAAGCTTCAGCGCGCTTTCGGCCTTGGCGCGATCGGCGCCTTCGATCTCGATATCGAAGATCTTGCCCTGACGGACGCTGGCGACGCCGGCTATGCCCAGCGACTTCAAGGCGCCTTCGATCGCCTTACCCTGCGGGTCAAGAATGCCCGCCTTCAGGGTCACGGTCACGCGTGCCTTCATGGTCCCGACACTCCGAAACGGCGACGGGGGCACATGCCCCCGCCGAAACGCGATACGCGGCTCCGAAACTCACTGCACCAGCACCGGCCCGCGGCCTTGCGGCGGCTCGCCCTCGGCCATGATGCCCAGACGCTTGGCGACTTCGGTATAGGCCTCGATCAGACCGCCGAGATCGCGGCGGAAGCGGTCCTTGTCGAGCTTCTCGTTCGTTTTCATGTCCCACAGCCGGCAGCTGTCCGGGCTGATTTCGTCGGCGACGACGATGCGGAGCATGTCGTTCTCCCACAGGCGCCCGCATTCCATCTTGAAGTCGATCAGGCGGATGCCGATGCCGAGGAACAGCCCCAGCAGAAAATCGTTCACGCGGATCGCAAGCGCGGTGATGTCGTCGATCTCTTGCGTGTTCGCCCAGCCGAAGGCGGTGATGTGCTCCTCCGATACCATCGGATCGTTGAGCTTGTCGTTCTTGTAATAGAACTCGATGATCGAGCGGGGGAGCTGCGTGCCTTCTTCCAGACCAAGGCGGGTCGCGAGCGAGCCCGCCGCGACGTTCCGCACCACCACCTCGATGGGGATGATCTCGACTTCGCGGATCAACTGCTCGCGCATGTTGAGCCGGCGGATGAAATGGGTGGGCACGCCGATCTCGTTCAGCCGCTGGAAGATGTATTCCGAGATGCGGTTGTTGAGCACGCCTTTGCCGTCGATCACTTCATGCTTTTTGGCATTGAAGGCGGTGGCATCGTCCTTGAAGTGCTACACGAGGGTCCCGGGTTCCGGTCCCTCGTAAAGGATCTTGGCCTTGCCCTCATAGATTTTGCGGCGGCGGCTCATTGGGGTGTACCGTGTCTTACTGAAATCCATGTTCGGCGAGAACTCCTGAAACAAGCTTGCGGGCGTGCCCGATCGATAATTGGGGGCCGCAGAACGCGACGGCAAGAGCGGCTTTCCTTCAACCGCGCACCGCTTTTCGCAACCTAGCCGATTGAGGCATCCTATACAATGCAATGGAGGCCGTTGTCCCGAGCCAATCTTGCGCTTCGCGGTTGATCCGCGAGCGCGGGGCCGATATCAAAGCGAATCGACCCAAGAGGGGCGCCGAGCGATAAGCGCCCCCGCCATGAGGATGCCCATGACGACCTTTGACAAGCGCGAGGAAGGTTTCGAAAAACAGTTCGCGCATGACGAGGAGCTGCGCTTCAAGGCAACTGCGCGGCGGAACAAGCTTCTCGGCCTGTGGGCGGCGGAGAAAATGGGCCTCACGGGAGCGGAAGCCGCCACCTATGCGAAAGCCGTCGTCGCCGCCGATTTCGAGGAAGCGGGCGATCATGACGTTTTCCGCAAGGTGCGCGCCGACCTCGATGCCAAGAAGGTCGCGGGCGTCTCCGATCAGGAGATCCGCAAGACCATGGACGAGCTGCTCGCGCGCGCGGTCGAGGAAATCAAGGCCGGACGCTGATCCGGCCGGCTTTCACGCCTTGCCGAAAACCCGCTTGAAGATCGTGTCCACGTGCTTCAAGTGATGATTCAGGTCGAAGAGCGCTTCAAGTTCCGATTCACGAATCTTTTGAATCACTTGCGGGTCGCGCTTGAGCAAGCCCAGGAATTCGCCTTCGCCGGCCCAGGCCTTCATCGCGTTTCTCTGCACGAGCTTATAAGCCTCTTCGCGCGCGAGGCCCTTTTGCACGAGGGCGAGCAGCACGCGCTCGGAGTGAACGAGGCCGCCCTGCTTCTCCAAGTTCTTCTTCATCGCTTCGGGATAGACCAAGAGCTTCTCGACGACCGTGGCCAGCCGATCGAGGGCGAAGTCGAGCGTCACCGTGGCATCGGGGCCGATCATGCGCTCGACCGAGGAGTGCGAAATGTCGCGCTCGTGCCAGAGCGCCACGTCTTCGAGCGCCGGCGTCGCATAGGCCCGCACCATGCGCGAGAGCCCGACGAGGTTTTCGGTCAGCACCGGATTGCGTTTGTGCGGCATCGCCGAGGAGCCTTTCTGCCCCTCGTGGAAGAATTCCTCCGCCTCGCCCACCTCGGTGCGCTGCAAGTGGCGGATTTCGGTCGCGAGCCGCTCGACCGATGACGCGATCACCGCGAGCGTGGCGAAGAACATCGCGTGGCGGTCGCGCGGAATGATCTGGGTCGAGATCGGCTCGACCGCGAGCCCGAGCTTCTTCGCGACAAACGCCTCGATGCGCGGATCGTTGTTGGCATAGGTGCCGACGGCGCCGGAAATGGCGCAGGTCGCGATCTCGGCGCGCGCGTGCTCGAGCCGCTTTTTCGCTCGCGCGAACTCGGCATAGGCGAAGGCAAGCTTGAGGCCGAAGGTCGTGGGCTCGGCATGGATGCCGTGCGAACGGCCGACGGTGGGCGTGTTCTTGTATTCGAACGCGCGCCGCTTCAACGCCGCGAGCAGACGGTCGAGATCGGCGAGCAGTATGTCGGCGGCGCGCGAGAGCTGCACTGCGAGGCAGGTGTCGAGAATGTCGGAGGAGGTGAGGCCGAGATGGACGTAGCGCGCCTCGGGGCCCACGATCTCGGAAAGATGCGTGAGAAAAGCGATGACGTCGTGCTTGGCCTCGCGCTCGATCGCGTCGATGCGCGCGACGTCGAAAATCGCGTTCTTTCCTTTTTCCCAAACTTTCTTCGCCGCCTCCTTCGGGATGAGCCCGAGTTCGGCCATGGCGTCGGCGGCGTAAGCCTCGATCTCGAACCAGATGCGGAATCGCGCCTCGGGCGACCAGATCGCGGCCATCTCCGGCCGGGAATAGCGCGGGATCATGCCGCCTCGCCGCGAGCCGTCGCCGCGGCGTTGCGGATGGCGGCGATGTTGGCGCGATAGGCATCGCTCTTGCCGCCCTTGAAGACGGCCGAGCCCGCGACCAGCACATTGGCGCCGGCGCGCGCGACGAGGGGTGCCGTCTCCGGCGTGATCCCGCCGTCGACCTCGATGTCGATCGGACGCCCGCCGGCCATGACGCGGAGATTGCGAATCTTGTCGATCGCGGCGGGAATGAATTTCTGCCCGCCATAGCCCGGGTTCACCGACATCACGAGGATCAGATCGACGAGGTCGATCACGTGCTCGATCGTCGTCTCGGGCGTCGCCGGATTGAGCGTGACGCCGGCCTTCTTGCCGAGCGCGCGGATCGCCTGCAGCGAGCGGTGCACGTGCGGGCCTGCTTCCACGTGCACGGTGATGATGTCGGCGCCGGCCTTGGCGAAGGCCTCGAGGTAGGGATCGCAGGGCGCGATCATCAGGTGGACGTCGAGGGTCCGCTGCGTATGCGGGCGAAGCGCCTTCACCACGTCGGGTCCGATGGTGATGTTCGGCACGAAGTGGCCGTCCATCACGTCGACGTGGATCCAGTCGGCGCCGGCCGCCTCAACCGCGCGCACCTCTTCGCCGAGCTTGGCGAAATCGGCGGAGAGAATCGAGGGTGCGACGATGAGCGGGCGAGTCATGATCTCACAGGGCGAGGCCGTACCATGCTCGTTGCCTGCCCGGCAACATCGCTGTGAGTAAGCGGTAAACGACAGCGTTAGCGGCCGAACCGATCCTTCCAGGAAGGCAGCGCGCCCGGATAGGGAAGGGTCTTCGCCTCGAAAACGGCGCGCGCGACCGCGCGCGCGAGGCAGTTCGCCGCGATGGCGCCGAGTTCGGCGAGATCGTGCACGATGTCGCCGAGTTCACGCTCGCCGGTCGAGGCGGCGAAGACGATGTCGCCGTCGAGCGGCGAGAAGGCGGGATAGATCGCGCGCGCGAGCCCGGCCGAAGCCATGACGGCAAGCCGCTTCGCTTGCGGCTTGCTGAGTGCCACGTCGGTCGCGACCACCGCGAGGGTGGTATTTTCCCGGATGCGGCCTTTGAGGTGAGGGACATGGGCATCTGCGGGAAACTTCGCCGGCCAGCCGAGGCTGCCGAACTCGTTTTCTTGCTCGAGAGGCGACGCCCAGAAGTGTCGAGAGCCGCCGAT
>JBGPVT010000017.1:0-15223 GCA_041491825.1 Xanthobacteraceae bacterium
ACGTCGCGGAAGGAGCGGCGGCCGGTTTCGCCGATACCGAGATAGAATTCCTTCACGTCCTCGTTCTCGCGCAGCGCCTTCGCCTCGCCGTCGAGCACGATACGGCCGTTCTCGAGGATGTAGCCGTAAGCGGCGTATTTCAGCGCCATGTTGGTGTTCTGCTCGGCGAGCAGGAACGAAACGCCTTCCTTCTGGTTGAGCCGCTTCACGATCTCGAAGATTTCCTCGACGATCTGCGGCGCCAGCCCCATCGAGGGCTCGTCCAGGAGGATCATCTTCGGCCTCGACATCAGCGCGCGACCGAGCACGCACATTTGCTGCTCGCCGCCGGAGGTGTAGCCCGCGAGCGAATTCTTACGGTCGGCGATGCGCGGAAAATAGGAATAGACGAGGTCGAGGTCCCGCCGGATCGCCACTCGCCCGTCGGGCCGCGTGAAGGCGCCGGTCAACAAGTTCTCCTCGATCGTGAGATGCGCGAAGCATTCGCGCCCTTCCATGACCTTAATGCAACCGCGGCGCACGAGCTCGTTCGGCGACTGTCGATGGATTTCGATTCCGTCGAAATGGATCGAGCCCTTGCTCACCTCGCCGCGCTCGGCGTGCAGAAGATTGGAGATCGCCCTGAGCGTCGTGGTTTTGCCGGCGCCGTTGGCGCCGAGGAGTGCGACGATGCCGCCGCGCGGCACCTCCAGCGAAACGCCTTTCAAAACGAGGATCACGTGATCGTAGATGACCTCGATGTTGTTCACCGAAAGGATGCAGTCTTTGGCGAGAGCGGGCGCGGCGGCGGTCATGAACGGTCACCTTTGAGCGGTAGCGGATGCGAATGAGGGGGCCCGGGCCCGCTTGCGCGACGGCCGGCCCCCTCACGTTACGTTTCGTCTCGCTCCGAGTTTACGACGTCTTGTCGCAAGCCTCGGTACGCTTCGGCCAACCGGCGTTCTTCTCGGCGTAGTCCTTGGCGGCCGCCTCGATCAACGGACGGACCTTGTCCTTGATCGGGTCCATCCAATCGGAGGACTTCACCCACTTCGTGCCGTCCCACTGGGCGACGAATGCCTTGTGGTGGCCGTTGTGGTCGTTGCAGGAGACCTGCACGGGCGACGCGAAGCCGTCCATGCCGATCTCCTTCATACGCGCGGCCGTGATGTTGAGCGTCTCGAGGCCGCGACGCACATCTTCACCGCTGACCGCTTTCTTGCCGGTGATTTTCTGCGCGTTGCGGACTGCCTCGGCGATCAGCATCGAATTGTAGACGCCGCGGTTGTAGAGGTTTTCGCCGACCTTGTCCTTCGGGGTCTGGCCCATTCCCTTGTCCACGACATATTTCATGATGTCCTGGATGGCGGGGAAATTCGTGCCGACCGCGTGGAAGTCGAGCGAGCTGTAGCCTTTCGAATCGGCACCGGCGGGACGCGCATCGTCGTCGCTACCCGACCACCATACGCCGACCAGACGATTCATCGGGAAGCCGACCTTGGCGGCTTCCTTGACCGCGGTCGGATTCATGGCGCCCCAACCCTGGAGATAGATCCAATCGGGCTTGTCACGCCGCACGTTGAGCCAGAGCGAGGACTGGTTCTGCATTTCCTGCGCCGGCACCGGATAGAGCACGAGCTCGAAGCCGTATTGCTTGCCCAGTTCCTGCAGAAGCGGAATCGGCTCCTTGCCGTAGGGCGCATCGAGATGGACGAGCCCGATCTTCTTGCCCTTGAGCTTGTCGAGACCGCCTTCGGTCTGCGCCGCGTAGCGTATGAAAATCGAGGCGCCATCCCAATAGGTGGCGGGCGGGTTGAAGACCCACGGGAACACCGTGCCGTCGGCCGAAGCCGAAAGACCGTAGGCCATCGACAGGACCGGAATCTTGTCGACCGATGCCTTCGGGATCAGCTGCAGCGTAATGCCGGTCGAATACGGATTGGTGATGACCGGATTCTTGCCTTTGGTCGACTCATAGCACTCGACGCCTTTCTTGGTGTCGTAGCCGGTCTCGCATTCTTCCACGGCGATCTTCACGCCGCCGATGCCGCCGTCGCGCGCATTCAGCATGTCGAGATAGTCGTGCATGCCGTTCGCGATCGGAGTGCCGGAACCCGCGAACGGGCCGGTGCGATACGAAAACAGCGGTACGTAGATCGTGTCTTCGGCCGACGCGGTCGATACGAAGGCGGGAATACCCGCCATCGCGCCGATCGCAGCGCCGAGGACCATTGCTTTGATACGCATTTTAGTCCTCCCATTTTTTCGGCCGGCAGCAGGACGCTTCTGGCCGTCTGCGTGTCGATGCCCCGAAAGGGGCTACCCTGACCGTCTCACCGAAGCGGGAAAAGACGGGAAGGAATTGGTTCGAGTTTGCCCCATCAGTAGGGATAAGGCCACACCCTCAGTTTTTGTTTCGCGATCTGCCACAGCTGCGCGAGCCCGTGCGGCTCCACGATCAGGAAGAAAATGATCAATGCGCCGGTGATGATGAAGGTCAAATGTTCGGCTGTCGCCGCATGAATCGGCATGCCGAGGTCGGCCGGCACGGTGCGCAGGAGAATCGGCAGAATGAAGATCAGCGCCGCGCCGAGATAGGAGCCGAGCAAGCTCCCGAGCCCGCCGATGATCACCATGAAGAGCACGAAGAAACTCGTGTCGATCGAGAACACGTCGGCCTCGGCGCCGCCATACCACAGGAACACCATCATTGCCCCGGCGACGCCGCAATAGAAGGAAGAAACCGCGAATGCGAGCAGCTTCGTCGTCAACAGCCGGATGCCCATCAGCTCGGCGGCGATATCCATGTCGCGCACCGCCATCCACATGCGTCCGATGCGGCCGCGCACGATGTTGGAGGCGATCCACGTCATCACGACCACGATCGTGAGCACGATCATGTAGCGAACCTGCGGCGTCGCGGTCGGGCCGGTGACCGGAACGCCGAAGAGCGTCCGCGTCGAGGCCTCGAGCGCGCCCGAAGTGTTGTAATTGAAGAGCCAAGGAATCCGGATGAAGCACCACTGCAAGAAGAATTGCGCGGCCAACGTCGCAATGGCGAGATAGAAGCCCTTGATGCGGAGGCTCGGCAAGCCGAACAGCACGCCGACCGCGGCCGACACGAAGCCCGAGGCGACGATCCACACGAGGATGTGGACCTGCGGAAACAGCGTCTCCAGCTTGTAGCAAGCGTAGGCGCCGACCCCCATGAAGGCGCCGGTGCCGAGCGACAAGAGGCCCGTGTAGCCGGTGAGAAGATTGAGCCCGATCGTGGCGAGCGCGTAGATCAGGAATGGAATCATCACCGCCTGCAGCAGGAAGTTGTTGCCAAAGTAGGGAATGACGAAGAAGGCGATGCACAAAATCGCCGCCATCCCGATGCGATCCTGGCGAATCGGGAACACCGCCTGGTCGCTGGCGTAGCTCGTCTTGAACTGACCGGCTTCGCGGTAAAACATATCTCGTTCCTCAGATCCGCTCGATGATCTTCTCGCCGAACAGGCCCTGCGGCCTGAACAGCAGGAAGGCGAGCGCGATGAAATAGGCAAGCCAGCTTTCGATGCCGCGGCCGAGTAGCGGACCCCAGTAGAAATCGCCGAGCTTCTCCCCGATGCCGATGATCAAGCCGCCCACGATCGCGCCCGGGATCGAAGTAAAGCCGCCGAGGATCAGCACCGGCAACGCGCGCAACGCGATGATCTGCAGCGCGAACGAAACTTCCGAGCGCGCCCCCCACATGATGCCGGTGACGAGCGCGACGAGGCCGGAGGCGAACCACACGATCACCCAGATCTGTTCGAGCGAAATGCCGACGGCGAGCGCCGCTTTATGGCTGTCGGCGACCGCGCGCAACGCCCGGCCGATGCGGGTCTTGGAGAAGAATATCGCCAGTCCCGCGACCATGATCGAGGCGATAACCGCCGCCGCGATGTCGATTTTCTGCAGCGACACCAAGCCGCCCAATATCTTGAAATCGAGCGCGCCTTTCGGAAGGTAAAGCTGGTCGGAGATCATCACTTTCGGACTGCCGCCGAAAACGAGTTCGCCGGACCCGATCAGGAAATAGGTCAAGCCGAACGTCGCCATGAAAAGAATGATGTCGGGCTGGTTGATGAGCGGCCGCAGCACGGCGCGCTCGACCACGAACGCCAGGATAAACATCACGACAATCGTGAGACCGAGCGCGACAAACGCCGCGACGACCGGGATCGACAAGCCGAGCCGGGTGAGCAGGTCGTAGAGCCCGACCAATGTCAGCGCGCCGAACACCACCATGATTCCTTGCGCGAAGTTGAAGACGCCCGAGGCCTTGAAAATGAGGACGAAGCCGAGCGCGATCAACGCGTACAACACGCCGGCGACAAGACCCTCCCACAGCGTTTGCACGAACAAATCCGGCGCCGCCGCCATCTGCGCGAAGGGGTCGATAAAGATCTGATAGAGAATGCCCATCATCGCCACTCAGTGCGCAATGCCGAGATAGGCGTCGATCACGGCCTTATTTTTCTTGACCTCGCCGGGCGTGCCGTCGGCGATCTTGCGTCCGTAGTCGAGCACGACGATGCGATCGGAAAGGTCCATGACCACCCCCATGTCGTGTTCGATCAGCGCGATCGTCGTGCCGTATTGATTGTTCACGTCGACGATGAAGCGCGACATGTCCTCTTTTTCCTCGAGATTCATGCCGGCCATCGGCTCGTCGAGCAGCAAGAGATCGGGCTCCATGGCGAGCGCGCGTCCGAGCTCGACGCGCTTCTGCAACCCATAGGGCAGCTTGCCGACGGGAATGCGCCGGATGTGCTGGATTTCAAGAAAATCGATGATCTCTTCGGCGAACTTTCGGTTCGCGACCTCTTCGCGGAGCGCCGGACCGAAACGGAATATTTGCCAGAACAGACTTTTATGCATCTTGAGCGAGCGACCCGCCATGATGTTGTCGAGCGTGGTCATGCTCTTGAACAGCGCGACATTTTGAAACGTGCG
Source organism: Xanthobacteraceae bacterium (assembly GCA_041491825.1). Lineage (GTDB taxonomy): Bacteria > Pseudomonadota > Alphaproteobacteria > Rhizobiales > Xanthobacteraceae > Palsa-892. Next base: position 4,963 of record JBGPVT010000017.1, read on the forward strand.
CGCGATCCCGCCCGCCGCCGCCGCGTGCGGGCGCATGGCCTTGCGCGTCGTGCCCTTGAAGGTGATGCGGCCGGCCTGCGGATGATAGAAGCCGTTGATCACGTTCAGCATCGAGGTCTTGCCGGCGCCGTTCGGACCGATGATGGCGCGGATTTCGCCCTTGCGGATATCGAAAGAGACGTCGCTGACCGCCTTGACGCCGCCGAACGCAAGCGAAACGCCCTCGACCGCGAGCAGAATGTCGCCGGCCGCGATTTCCGCTCCCGAAGGCGCTCTCATGCCGCTTTTCCGATCGGCGCTCGCGCCGCGGCACTCGGATAAATCCGCATGTCGCGGATCTTCACGCGGCCCGAGATCGCGCCCTTGCGCCCGTCCTCGAACGTGACCTCGGTCGAGACATCGATCTCTTTCGAGCCGTCATAGAGCCCCGCGGCGAGCGGCGCGTAGCGCTCGGCGATGAAGCCGCGCCGCACTTTCATGGTGCGCGTCAGTTCGCCGTCGTCCGCATCGAGTTCCTTGTGCAGGATGAGAAAGCGGCGGATTTGCGCGCCCGCCATCGGCCCTTCCTCGGAGAGCGAGCGGTTCACCTCGTCCACATGCGCGGCCAGCATGTCGTAAACTTTCGGATGCGCGGCGAGCTCCTGATAGGAGCCGTAGACGACATTGTTGCGCTCGGCCCAGGAGCCGACCGCCACGGGGTCGATGTTGAGCATCACGCAGACGAAATCGCGTTTGTCGCCGAGCGCCACCGCTTCGCGAATATTCGGGTAGAACTTGAGCTTGTTCTCGATATATTTCGGCGCGAACAAGGTTCCGTCCTTGAGCCGGCCGACGTCCTTGGCGCGATCGATGATTTTCAAATGCCCGCTTTTCGGGTCGAAGAAGCCGGCGTCGCCCGAGTGCACCCAACCGTCGGGCGTCTTGGTCTCGGCGGTCTTGTCGGGGTCCTTGTAATAGCCGGTGAAAACGCCGGGCGAGCGGTAGAGAACCTCGCCCTTGTCGTCGATCTTGACCTCGACTTCGTAGTTCGGCTTGCCGACGCTGTCGGCGAAGATTTCGCCGTCGGGCTGCGCGGTGACGTAAACCGAGGCTTCGGTCTGCCCGTAGAGCTGTTTCAGATTGATCCCGAGCGCGCGGTAGTAGCGGAAAATTTCCGGGCCGATCGCTTCGCCGGCGGTGTAGGCGACGCGAACGCGCGAGAGCCCGTAGCGGTTCTTCAGCGGCGCATAGACGAGAATATTGCCGAGCCAATACAGAAATCGCGCGTAAAGCGGCACGTGTTCCTTGTTCAGGATTTTCTCGCCCCAGCGCCGGGCGACGCCCATGAAATAATGAAACATTTTGTATTTGATCGCGCCGGCATCCTCGATCCGCACCATGGTGAGCGTGAGCAGATTTTCGTAGATGCGCGGCGGCGCGAAGGCGTAGGTGGTGCCGATCTCGCGGCGGTCCTCGATGATGGTCTCGGGACTTTCGGGACAATTGACGCAATAGCCGGCGCAATAGGACTGCGCGTAGGAAAAGATATGGTCGCCGACCCAGGCCATCGGCAGATAGGCGATCACTTCCTCGTTTTCGTCGAGCTTGTCGTAGGCGTTGGCGTTGCGCGAGCTCTTGATCGCGTTGTCGTAAGTGAGCATCACGCCCTTGGGACGGCCGGTCGTGCCCGAAGTGTAAAGAATGACGCAGAGGTCCGAGCCTTTGCCTTTCGAGACCGAGTCCTGCCACCAGAGCGCGGACGAGCGCGGATCGAGCGCGCGGCCGATCTTCTGCACGTCGGCGAACGATTTGAGCCGGGTGTGGTCGTAGTCCCGAAGCCCTCGCGGCTCGTCATAGACGATATAGGCGAGGTCGGGCAGGCGCTCCGAGATCGACAACAGCTTGTCGACCTGCTCCTGGTTTTCGACGACCGCGACCTTCACGCCCGCATGCGCGAGCACATAGGCCATCTCGTCGGCAACCGAGTCCTGATAGACGGGGACCGGTACGCCGCCGAGCGATTGCACGGCGCACATCGACCAATAAAGCCGCGGGCGGTTGTTGCCGACGATCGCGACCTTGTCGTCGCGCGCAAATCCAAGCTCCTTCAGCCCGAGCGCGAAGGCGCGCACTTCGTCGAGAACCTGTTCCCACGTCCAGGCCTGCCAGATGCCGAGATCCTTCTCGCGCATGGCAGGCCGCTCGCCGCGCTGGGCGGCGTTGAGAAGCAACAGCTTCGGAAACGTATCCGTATAGGTCGTCGCTTCGCCGCGCACGATTCCTAATCCCTCCCCAAATCAAGCTACGGTCGCCTGAGTCTTCTTGAATTCGCTCCTGTGTCGGAGCTTAGCCCAATCACTCGCAATGAAATCAGCGCTTCGCAAGGGATCAGTTGACAGACGGAGCGCGGCTCTTCGAAAAATGGGCGGCGTCTGAAATTGTTTGCATACATAATAACCCCATACAAACCAGCCACATAGAGCTTTATTGCGGAACGCGGCCTGCCAACTCCTTCTTTCGTCGAAGGCGGCTCGCGAAAAGACCAACTATGCCTCGTTTTATTCCCCGTAACGGCCGAGGCTTTCGAGGTCGAGCACGGTAATGCCGTTCCGCTCGACCCGAACGAGGCCCTTGCTCTCCAGCGTTTGCAGGCTCTTGTTGGTCGCCTGGCGGGAGATACCGGCCAATAGGCCGAGCTCTTCCTGGCTGATCTCGAGATGAGACCCGCCGCCGGGAAAGAGCACCGGGTTGAAAAGCCAAGCGATATTGCGGGCCACCCGCTCGGGCGCCTCCAGCGTGCGGTCATATTCGACGACGGCGATGAACTGTCCCAGCCGCTCGTTGATCTGGCGCACCAGAAAGCGGTTGAACGCCACGCTGTGCTCGAACAACCACAGGAACGTGGCCCGGCTCATCAAGGCCATCCGCGTTTCGCGTAGCGCGACGATATCGTAGCGGCGGGCCTCGTCCTTCAGGATCGTTCCTTCGCCGAACCAGCCGCCTGTCCTGAGGCCGGTGAACGTCACGTCCTTCCCGCTTTTCGAAACGGTCCCCATCTTGACGAGGCCGTCGACGACCCCCGTCCAGGAATCGAGGCGGTCACCGCGATGGCAGATATGACTGCCTGCCGGAAATGTCTTTTCGACGATGCCGCGCCGCGCCTGCTCGATCTCGCCTTCGTCGAGATCGCGCGCCCAGAAAGCGATTTTCAGCAAATGCTCCCGCGTGATCACGTAGAGGGTCCGCCGTTCCGCGCCGCTTCACACCCGCAAAGGCGGATTATGGCCGAGCCATCGCGTCTCTCAAGGCGCACGGATGCACTCTTTAAAGACCCGAATGGAGGGCCGTTATTCCGCCGCCGCCGCAATCGGGGAAGGCTCGCCGGACTTCACCGCGTTGCGAAGCCGGGTGAGAAGGACGGTCTCCTCCGCCTTCGCCGCCGTAACCGAGCGCTGCTTGATCGGGCCGAAACCGCGGATCTTCTCGGGGATCGAGGCCACCGCGATCGCCAGCGCGCGGTTCTGCGGCGTGAGACTAGCGATCAATTCTTCGAGATTGACCGCGTAGTCCGCGATCAGCTTGCGCTCGAGCCTCCGCTCCTCGCTGTAGCCGAAGGGATCGAGCGGCGTGCCGCGCAGGAATTTGAGCCTCGCCAGCAGGCCGAAGGCCGGCTTGATCCACGGCCCGAAGCTCATCTTCTTCGGACGGCCGGTAATCGGATCCTTGTGCGCGAGCAAGGGCGGCGCCAGGTGAAATTCGTAGCGGAGGTTGCCGTCGAAGGCGGCCGCGACCTGCTTTTCGAACGAGCCGTCGGTGAAGAGACGCGCGACCTCATACTCGTCCTTGTAGGCCATCAGCTTGAAGAGATATTTCGCGACCGCTTCGCTGAGGCCGGTCTCGCCCGGCGCTTTCGCCGCCTCCGCCGCGCGTACGCGCTCGACGAGGTCGCGGTAGCGCTTGGCGTAAGCCGCGCTCTGATAATTGGTCAGGAAAGCGACGCGCCGCTCGATCACCTCTCCCAGCGAGCCCGACAGCCGGCGCGCTTCCGTCGGCGCCGTGATCGGCGTCACCAGCTTCGCGACCGCTTCCGGCTCAAGGGCCGCGCGCCGGCCCCATTCGAAGGCGGCCTTGTTCATCGCCACCGCCTCGCCGTTCAACTCGATCGCGTGCAGGATCGCTTCCGCCGAAATCGGCACGCCGCCGAGCTGATAGGCATAGCCGACGAGGAAGATGTTCTGACCCGTCGAGGAGCCGAACAGCGCCGTCGAAAGCTTGGTCGCCTCGATGAAATGCGCGCGATCCTTGTCGGCGGCCTTGGCGATCTCGCGCTTTAACCGCTCGGTCGGCAGCGAGAAGTCGGCGTTGCGGGTGAAGTCGCCGGGCAGCGTCTCGTGCGTGTTGACGACGACCGTCGTCTCGCCCGAGCGCATGGCCGAAAGCACGCGCTTCGAGCCGACGACGACGATATCGCCGCCAAGCACGAGATGGGCGCCGCGCGCCGGGATGCGGATCGCATGAATGTCGTCGGGGCGCTTGGCGATGCGAAGATGGCTGAACACAGCCCCGCCTTTTTGCGCGAGCCCCGCCATGTCGATGATGCCCGCGGCATTGCCTTCGATGTGCGCCGCCGTGCCGAGAATCTGCGCGATCGTCACGATGCCGGTGCCGCCGATGCCGGTGATGATGATGCCGAAGGTGCCGTTGATCGCCGGCAGTTTGGGTTCGGGCAATGGCGCCAATTCGCCCACGTCTGCCGCGGCACCCCTGCCGCGCTTCAACTTCGCGCCATGCACCGTCACGAAGGACGGGCAGAAGCCTTTGACGCAGCTGAAGTCCTTGTTGCAGCTCGACTGGTCGATCTCGCGCTTGCGGCCGAATTCGGTCTCCAGCGGCTGCACCGAGACGCAGTTCGACTGCACGCCGCAATCGCCGCAGCCCTCGCACACGAGTTCGTTGATGATCACCCGCTTGTCGGGGTCGGGGAACTCGCCGCGCTTGCGGCGGCGGCGCTTTTCGGCGGCGCAGGTCTGGTCGTAAATGAGCGCGGTCACCCCGGGGATCGCCGCGAGGTCGCGCTGGACGCGGTCAAGATCGTCGCGGTGGTGGATGGTGAGGCCCTCGGGCCATTTGACGCTTTTCGGATATTTCCACGGCTCGTCGGTGACGAGGACGAGCTTCTTCACGCCTTCCGCCGCCACTTGGTTCGCGATCGCATAGACGTTGAGCCCGCCTTCGTGGCGCTGGCCGCCGGTCATCGCCACCGCGTCGTTGAACAAAATCTTGTAGGTGATGTTGATGCCGGCCGCCACACAAGCGCGGATCGGCAGAATGCCCGAGTGGTTGTAGGTGCCGTCGCCGAGATTCTGGAACACGTGCGGGCGCTTCGAGAACGGTGCTTCCCCGATCCAGTTCGCTCCCTCGCCGCCCATCTGGGTGAAGCCCATGGTCGAGCGGTTCATGTAGAGCGCCATAGTGTGGCAGCCGATGCCGGCATAGGCGCGCATGCCTTCGGGCACGACGGTCGAGGTGTTGTGCGGGCAGCCCGAGCAGAAATAGGGCGTGCGGGTGGCAACGTCATGGGTCTCGGCGAGTGCGGCCTGCGCCTGCTTCAGGCGATTGACGCGGTCGGAGATATCGTCGAGGTGGCCGCGCTTCAGGATGCGCTGGCCGATCGCGATCGCGATGTCGTTCGGATCGAGCGCGGCCTTGACCGGAAACAGCCAGCGGCCTTCCTCGTCGCGCTTGCCGACCACGACCGGCGGGTTCGGGGTGCCGTAAAGCTCCTCGCGTACCTGCACTTCGATGAGCGAGCGTTTCTCCTCGACGACGATGATGAGGTCGAGGCCTTCGGCGAATTCCTTCAGGCCCTGCGGCTCGATCGGCCACGGACAGCCGACCTTGTAAAGGCGGATGCCGAGTTCGTTCGCGCGCACTTCGTCGATGCCGAGTTCGTCGAAGGCGAGCCGGACGTCGAGGTAGCTCTTGCCGGTGGTGATGATGCCGATTTTCGCGTTCTTGCCGCCGGAAGTGATGATGCGATTGAGCTTGTTCGCGCGCACATAGGCGAGCATGGCGTCGCGCTTGAAATCGTGCAGCCGCGCTTCCTGGCTCAGCGCGCCGTCGAGGCCGCGGATATTGAGGCCGCCGGGCGGCATCGCGAAATCCTGCGGGATTACGACTTTGACGCGATCGAGCGAGCCGTCGACCACCGACGTCGACTCGATCGTTTCCTTCACGCATTTGATGCCGACCCACACGCCGGCGAAACGCGACATGGCGAAGCCGTGCAGGCCGAAATCGAGAAGCTCCTGAACGCCGGCCGGGTTCAGGATCGGGATCATCACGTCGACGAAATGGAATTCGGACTGGTGCGCGGTGGTGGAGGATTCGCAGGTGTGATCGTCGCCCATCAGCGCGAGCACGCCGCCGTTCTTCGAGGAACCGGCGAAATTAGCGTGGCGGAACACGTCGCCGGTACGGTCGACGCCCGGCCCCTTGCCGTACCAGATGCCGAACACGCCATCGTACTTGCCGTCGCCGCGCAACTCCGCCTGCTGCGAGCCCCAGAGTGCCGTCGCGGCGAGATCCTCGTTGAGGCCGGGCTGAAACTTGACGTCGTGTTTTTCGAGCGCCGGACGCGCGCGCCAGAAGGTCTGGTCGAGCCCCCCGAGCGGCGAGCCGCGATAGCCGGTGACGTAGCCGGCGGTATTGAGGCCCGCGCGCCGGTCGCGCTCCCTTTGCATGAGCGTGAGGCGCACGATCGCCTGCGTTCCGGTGAGGAAAACGCGGTCCTTGGAAAGGTCGTAGCGGTCGTCGAGGGAAACCTTGTAATTCGCCATGGGGCGCGTACTCCGGGGCCGACTGCTCCACCTATATAGTAGAACGCCAGCGGTAGGCGTTTAGGTCAGCCCTCGCTACCTAAAATTCGCACGAAGCAGGGCCCTGCGCAATTTCGTAATCACAGGTACGAGGGCAGCGAAATTGCTGGCGAACGGGATATGCCGCAATTTGGCGCACTGCGGAATAAGCGAGGCTGTTATGCCAGCCCCCAAAGCGAGCGCTCGTTGTCGACCGCGATGACGACCACGGCATCTATCCGCCCGGAAATAAGCGCTCCGAAGCCATCAGGCCGGTAAATAGAAGCGCCCCGAAGGCGACGATCGTGAGCGCGGCGGCGATCTCGACCCCATAGATCAACAGCGTGGCACCCCCCGCGGGACGCTTGGTGAGCCAGACGGCGATTCCCTTGCCCCAAACCGCCAATAGCGCGATCGCGGTCACAGTGATGGCGGTGCCCAAAGCCATGGCGAAGGTCGCGGCGACGCCGATCGCAAAAATTCCCTGCGACAGCGCAAATACGAGCACGAGGATGGCGCCGGAACACGGACGCATGCCGACGGCGATTACCGCCGTGAGCCCGCGCTTCAGCCAGCCCTTGCCCTTGAGTTCGGCGGGCTCGGGACCATGGGAGTGGCCGCAATGCTCGTCGTGTACGTGGTCATGGCCATGCCCGTGATCATGATGATGAGCGTGATGATGGTGTTCGGCATGATGTGCTTGCTGCCGGCCTGACCACGCCGCGAAGAAGGCGCGGCCCTTTCGCCAAGCGAGGGAGAGCCCGAACAGCACGATCACGGCATAGGCGCCAAGCTCGAGGAACCGCACGGTGTCGTTCATAGCCTTGGCGGTGGCGCCGAGCACGAGTGCCGCAATGCCGACGAGCGCCACCGCCGAGATGGCCTGCGCGATCGCGGCCGCGAAGGAAAGCACGATCCCGCGTTTCATCGTCGCGTCGTCGGCGACAAGATAAGACGAGATCACCGCCTTGCCGTGGCCGGGCCCCGCCGCGTGAAAAATGCCGTAGAGAAACGATAGCCACGCAAGCCCGAAGGCCGCCTTGCCGTCGGTCTTCGCCGCGGTCACCGCGCTCGAAAGCGCGCGATAGAATTGCGCCTGCTCTGCCAGAATCCACTGGGTAAAGCCGGTCGAGGGCGCCCCCGGGCCGGGCGCGGCGCCGAAGGGCGAGCCTTGCGCCAACGCCGGCAACGCATCGGCGAGAAGTACGGCGCCGATCAGCGCCGCAACGACGGCAAAGCCGAGCGGGTAAAAAGCTCGCAAGGAATGCTTCACGGGCAGCGCACTACGATGTGGTTCGCGAACATCTCGCCGTAGCTTGAGCCCGCGTTCAACTGCGCGAAAAATGATTCCGAATTGTTGCCTTGCGCAGCGGAATCATCGGGACCCTTCGCTTCGACCGCGCATCCCGCCGGAGCGCCGACGAGAGAAATAGGCTTTCCTTCGGCGAGGGAAAAGGAAACGAAATAGGTCGGGTCGTAGACTTCCAGCGTGAGGCTGCCCTTCGGCGCTCCGTTTTTGATCGGCAAGGTGAAATGCAGCGTCAGAATGCCTTTATCGTCCGCCTCGAGCCAATAGTCGACCGGGTCCTCGAATTCGAGCGGCTTTTCGCCCTTCTTGCTCGCCGTGAAATAGCCGAACTCCTTCAGCGACTCGACGTTCGTCTTGGCGAGATCCGCGAGTTCGTCGCGCGAAAGCTTGCCGTCATTATTCGTGTCGAGCCCCTGCGCCGCGAAGGCCGAAAACATGTCGTCGAAGGTCCAGGCGTGGCGGATTTCCTTGAGCTTGCCGTCGGGCGAATAGACCAATTCGCTCTTCGCCGTCACCCACACATGCGGATGCGCGACCGCGCCCGCGATACTGGCGAGAAGAAAGAACGCGGCAAGTGCCGCTCGGCCCAAGGTTTTCATGGCAGTTTGCCTTTATAGACCTTCGAACAGGCCCGTGCAGTCCGGCGGAAGCGTGGCGTAAGGTCCCGCCCCCTACGGGCGGAATTCCACGTCTTAAGTCGTAATTACGCGCCGGCCGCCCCGCCGTCCGACCGCGGATCATGGGCGCCCTCGATTTCGCCCTTGGGGTTGATCGAAACACCGCCGGCATGGCCCATGATCTCGTAATAGGCGTCCGGCAGCACCTCGATGTCATGGCCGGCCTTCCTGAGCGCCGCGATCACGCTGGCCGGAAAGCGAGATTCGATCCGAACGTTGGTGATCTCGGTGCCCCAGGTGCGTCCCAGAAGCCAGCGCGGCCGGTCGATCGCTTCCGCGATCGGCACCTTATAGGTGACGTGGCGCGTATAGACAGCGGCGAGCGTTTGCGGCTGCCCCTCGCCGCCCATCGTCCCGAACGAAAGAACGCGGCCGTCATCAAGGACCGCAAGCGCCGGACAAAGGGTGTGGAACGGCCGGCGGCCGGGCTCCAGCGGATTCATCGAATTCGGATTGAGCGAGAAGCTCAATCCCCGGTTTTGCATGACGATGCCGGTCGCCGGCAGCACGCAGCCCGAGCCGAACTCCCAGAACAGCGACTGGATATAGGAGACGGCAAGCCCCGAGGCATCGACCGCGCCGAGCCAGATGGTGTCGCCCTTCTTGGCGGGATCCGGCCAGGGAGCGGCCTTGTTCGGGTCGATGGCCTTCGCCTCGTGCTCGAGCGCCGCCGGGGTCAGGGAAGTTGCCGGGTTTTCCTTCAAGCGGTCGAAATCGGTCACGACCCGGTCCCGAACCTTGAAGGCGCGCTTGGTTGCTTCGAGAATTCCATGAATGTAGGCGAAGCTTTCGGCCTTGGCCGGCGAGAGCCGCTCGATAATGCCAAGGATAAGGAGGGTGGCGAGCCCCTGGGTCGGCGGCTGCGAGGTATGGACCGTGCCCTCCTTCAGCTTGATCGAAAGCGGCTCGCGCAGGACGGCGCGATAATTCGCGAGGTCCGCGCGCGTCACCGGACTGCCGATCCGTTCGAGATCGGCGGCGATCTCGCGGCCGACATCGCCGCGATAAAAATCGTCGAGACCGGCCTTGGCGAGCCGCTCGAAGGTGTCGGCGAGCCGTCCGGTGGAGAGGACCGCTCCTTCTTTCGGCGGCTTGCCGCCAATCAGAAAGGCTTCCGCGAAACCCGGTGCTTTGATATCGGTCGCGCGCTCATAGGCGAGGCGCCACGAAAGCGAGCGGGAGACCGGACTGCCCTTGCGGGCAATGGCGAGCGCAGGCTCCAAAAGCCGCGAGAGCGGCATTTTGCCGCCCGTGGCCTTGGCGGACTCGAGCGCGAGCATCCACCCGCCGGCAGCCCCCGGGACCGTGAGCGCCGCGAGCGGCCCGCGCGGCGGGATCGTCTTATATCCATGCTCGGCGTAGAGCGCCCGCGTCGCCTTGGCGCCGGCATAGCCGCAAGCCTCGATGTAGCGGATGCGCCCGGAAGGCTCGCGAATGAT
>JBGPVT010000018.1:0-14442 GCA_041491825.1 Xanthobacteraceae bacterium
CGACGAGGCGGACATCGGCCATATCCGTCTTTCGCGCGAAGCCGACCTCGTCGTGGTCGCGCCCGCGACCGCCGATCTCATGGCGAAGATGGCGCAGGGCTTCGCCAATGACCTCGCCTCGACCGTGCTGATCGCCACCGATAAGCGGGTGCTGATCGCACCGGCGATGAACCCGTATATGTGGAATCATCCGGCGACGCGCCGCAATCTCGCGCAGCTCGTCGCCGACGGCGTCGCCAGCGTCGGTCCCAACGAGGGCGAAATGGCCGAGCGCGGCGAAGTGGGCCGCGGCCGAATGGCCGAGCCCTTGGAAATCGTTGGGGCAATCGAAAAATTGCTGGCGGAAATACCGGCTTCCGATGCGCTCAAGGGCCGCCGCATGCTGGTCACCTCCGGACCCACGCGCGAGCCGATCGATCCGGTGCGCTACATCTCGAACCGCTCGTCGGGAAAGCAAGGGCACTCGGTCGCGCGCGCGGCGGCCGCGGCAGGCGCCGAGGTTCTGCTCGTCTCGGGTCCGGTCGAGATTCCGGATCCCTCGGGCGTGAAAACCGTCCATGTCGAGACCGCCGCCGAGATGCTGTCGGCGGCGGAAGCGGCGTTGCCGGTCGATGTCGCGGTTTGTGCGGCGGCGGTCGCCGACTGGCGCGTCGACGCGGTCGCCAACGAAAAATTGAAAAAGCGGGAAGGCCGTATTCCTTCGCTCGCGCTCGTCGAAAATCCCGACGTGCTGGCGACGCTTGCCCGCCATTCCAAGAAGCGGCCGCGGCTCGTCATCGGCTTTGCCGCAGAGACCGAAAATCTTCTCGCGCATGCCCGCGATAAGCTCGCGCGCAAGGGATGCGACTGGATCGTGGCGAATGACGTATCGCCGGAAACCGGCGTGTTCGGCGGCGCCCATAATCAGGTGCACCTCGTGAGCGCAAGCGGCGTGGAGAGTTGGCCCCCGCTCTCGAAAGAGGCGGTCGCCGACGGCCTCGTGCGGAGAATTGCCGCGGAATTGGCCGGCGCCGGAGGCAAGGCATGAGCTCGATGTCCGTGCCTTTCATGCGGCTTGAGCACGCCGAAGGATTGCCCGCGCCTTCCTATGCGAGCGAGGGCGCGGCCGGGCTCGATCTTATCGCTGCGCTGCCTGCGACCGAACCTGTCGTCATTGCCCCCAGAAGCTGGGCCGCGATTCCGACCGGGCTCGTGTTCGAGATTCCGCGCGGGTTTCAGGGGGAAGTGCGCCCGCGATCGGGCCTTGCGCTCCGCCACGCGGTGACCGTCCTCAACGCGCCGGGGACCATCGATTCCGATTATCGCGGCGAGGTGCGCGTGCTGCTCGTCAATCTGGGACCGGAGCCGTTCACCGTGACGCGCGGCATGCGGGTCGCACAACTCTTGTTCGTGCCGGTTGCGCGCGTGGTGCCGACGCCGGTCGGATCGCTCGGCACCACCGCACGCGGCGAAGGCGGCTTCGGCTCGACCGGCCTTTCGAGCAAAGTTTTATCGGAGTAGACCGCCGTGGCGCGCCTGTCCGACAAGAGTCTCCTCGCTGTCGCCGCGGTCGTCGATGTCGCGATCCATGCGCGCGGACAACCGGTCGCGGCGAAGGCGCTCGCCGAACGGCACGGATTGCCGCCGCGCCATCTTGAGCCGTTGCTGCAGGCATTGGTCCATGCCGGGATCCTGAAGGGCGTACGGGGACCTCGCGGCGGTTATGAATTGGCTCGCGAGCGGCGGCGCATCTCCGTCGCCGAAATCGCGCGGCTTGCGGAAGCGACCGACGCGGACGCGGATAAGAAAGCACCGCCCTTGGTCCTGAAGGTGGTGCGGCCCGCCGTCGCTTCGGCCGAGCAAGCTTTCGAAACCGCGCTTACCACGGTGACGATCGACGGCCTTTGCCGCGAGGCCGAGAAACTCGGATTGGCCGAAGCCTTGAGCCATTCCGATTTCAACATTTGAAAAATGTTGTTCGACTAGAAAGTCGACACGATAAGTGTGAATATGTTACGCCGCCCCTTGCAACGATGGTCTGAGCGATAAGTTCGGGAGGTTCGAATGGCCGAGGCGCTTCGCAAAGCTTCCGCATCATCCGCCGCAAAACGCGAACCCGGCCGCGGGCGCATTTTCGATTCCATCACCGATACGATCGGCGACACGCCGCTCGTCCGGCTTAATCGTCTTCCCGAGATGCATGGCGTGAAGGCGAACATTCTGGCCAAGCTCGAATTCTTCAATCCGATCGGCAGCGTGAAGGACCGGATCGGCGTCTCGATGATCGAGGCGATGGAGCGCGCTGGCATGCTCGACCGCGAAACGGTGATCGTGGAGCCGACTTCGGGTAATACCGGCATTGCCTTGGCCTTCGTCGCCGCCGCGCGCGGCTATCGGCTGATTCTCGTCATGCCGGAAACCATGTCGTTAGAGCGGCGCAAGATGCTCGCTTTGCTCGGCGCGGAACTCGTGCTCACCGAAGGCGCCAAGGGCATGAAGGGCGCCGTCGCCAAGGCCGAGGAATTGATGCAGGAATTGCCGAAAGCGGTGATGCCGCAGCAATTCAAGAACAAGGCCAACCCCGACATTCACCGCCGCACCACGGCGGAGGAAATCTGGAACGACACCGGCGGCGACATCGATGTCTTCGTGAGCGGCGTCGGAACCGGCGGCACCATCACCGGCGTCGGTCAGGTGCTGAAGCCGAGAAAGCCGTCCCTGAAGATCATCGCGGTCGAACCGGAGGACAGTCCCGTGCTTTCGGGCGGGCAGCCGGGTCCGCACAAAATTCAGGGGATCGGCGCGGGTTTTATCCCCGACGTACTCGACCGCTCGATCGTGGACGAAATCGTCACCGTCGGCAACCAGACCGCCTTCGAGACCGCCCGCGCCGTCGCCCGCTACGAGGGCATTCCGGTCGGTATTTCCTCCGGGGCCGCGATCGCGGCTTCCTTCGAGATCGGCAGCCGCCCGCAATTCCAAGGCAAGAATATCGTGGTGATCGTGCCCTCCTTCGCGGAACGCTACCTTTCGACCGCGCTGTTCGAGGGTCTTTAAGCTTTATTGCTCGTTCCCCCCTTCTGCCCCGACTCCGCTCGGATGTAGAGTGAAGCGATTCGCGGCCAGCCGGGCCGCGAAGGCTCTTCTTCGCCGGGCGGCGGCGGAACGACAAGAGCGGATAAGGGATGCCGGAACGAACCGGTGGGGTCGACACGCGATGGGGCGTGGCGGAACGCGCAAGATTCGCGGCCGCGATATCATTCACTCTCGCTTCCAGCGCACTGCTCGAAGCCTCGCCCGCTTGGGCGGCGTCGCCGCCGGGCTCCGCGCCCATCACGCTGGAAGCGGTTCTGCACGCGCTCTCGACGCTCGACCGGCACGAAATCGTCTCGCTCGCGCTCACGCTCGGCGTCCTCGTTTTCGCTGTGACGACCGCGATCGCGCTCGTGCGTACGCGCGTGCGTTTCTCGACGAGGCTCACGGCCGCGCGCCATGAAATCGCGCGGCTCCGCGACGAGGCGGATCGCGCGGTCACCTTGCTTCTGTCCGAGCCGCAAGTCGTGGTGATGTGGCGGGAGCCGGAGAAGGATCCGCTCATTCTCGGCGATGCCGTCAAGCTCGCGGGGGTTTCGTCATCGCGGCGGGTTCTTGCCTTCGGGTCCTGGCTCGGACTCGAGGAGGCGCGCACGCTCGAGCAGGCGGTCGAAGCGCTGCGCCAGCGCGGCGAAACCTTCGCCTTTAGCCTGATGACGCCGCGCGGCCGCCATCTCGAGGCGGAGGGCCGCCCGATCGGGGGGGCGGCGGTACTCCGCTTGCGCGATATCACCGGCATCAAGCTCGATCACGCGGCGATCGCCGAGCGGCTCCGCCGCTCGGAGCGCGAGGTCGAGCAGACGCGGGCGCTGCTCGAAGCCATTCCGACCCCGATTTGGCTGCGCGACGCGTCCGGCAAGCTCGCTTTCGCCAACCGCGCCTATGCGGCGGCGGTCGAGACCGCCAATCCCGTGCAAGCGCTCGAGGTGGAATTCCTCGATCAGGCGGCGCGCGAGGAATCGCTGCGCGTCCGCGCCGCCGGCCGCGTCTTCAGCAAACGATTGCCGGCCGTCGTCGCGGGATCGAGACGCGTCATCGACGTGATCGAAGTGGGCAATGCCAAGGGCGCCGCCGGCATCGGCATCGACATGACGGAAGCCGAAGCGATGCGCGCGGAACTCGGCCGCGTCGTCAGCGCGCACCGGCGAACGCTCGACGAGCTTGCGACGGCCGTCGCGATTTTCGGGCCGGACGAGCGAATGCTGTTTCACAACGCCGCCTATCGCAGCCTGTTCCGGCTCGATGCCGCCTTCCTCGAGGAGCATCCGACCGATTCTGCCGTGCTCGACCGGCTGCGCGCGGAGCGTAAATTACCGGAACAGGCGGATTTCCGCGCCTGGAAGACGCAGCTCTTCGCGGCCTATCGGGCGATCGAGCCGAAAGAGCATGCGTGGCACCTTCCGGGGGGGCGAATTTTGCGGGTCGTCACCAATCCGAATCCGGAAGGGGGCGTGACTTACCTCTTCGACGACATCACCGAGCGGATCGAGCTCGAGAGCCGTTACAACGCGCTCATCCACACGCAAGGCGAGACGCTCGATGCGCTGGCGGAAGCGGTGGTGGTGTTCGGATCGGACGGACGCCTGAAGCTCTGCAATCCCGCCTTCATCGCGCTATGGAAGCTGTCGGCGGCGGCGATCGCGGAAAATCCCCATATCGAAAAAATCTCCCAGTGGTGCCGGCCGCTCTTGGGAGACGGCAACAGAAAAGACGAGTTTGCGAGCGTTCAACCGCACGATCCTTGGAGCGCCATTCAGCTCGCGGTCACCGCCCTCGAACGGCCGCCGCTGACCGAGCTTCGGCTCGAACTCGCGAACGGCCGCGTGCTCGACTGCGCCTCGGTTCCGCTGCCCGACGGCGGCACGCTGGTGACGTTTCGCGATGTCAGCGACCGCGTCCGCTTCGAGCGGGCATTGACCGAACGGAACGAAGCCCTCATCGCCGCCGACAGGCTCAAGAACGCCTTCGTGCATCACGTTTCCTACGAATTGCGCTCGCCGCTCACGACGATCATCGGCTTCTCCCAGCTCCTCGACGACCCGGCGATCGGCCCGCTGACCGATAAGCAGCGCGAATATACCGGCCACATCACTAATTCGAGCGCGGCGCTGCTCGCCATTATCGACGACATTCTGGATCTCGCGACCATCGACGCGGGCGCAATGGCGCTCGAATTCGAGGAGGTCGATGTGCGGGCCACGATGGAAGCGGCCGCGGAAGGCGTTCGCGACCGTCTCGCCGAGCGCGCGCTGAAACTCGATATCCGCGTGCCCGCCAATATCGGCCGCTTCATCGCCGACGGAAAACGGGTCCGGCAAGTCCTGTTCAACCTGATGTCCAATGCGATCGGATTCTCGCCCTCCGGCGAAACCGTGACGTTGACCGCCGAAAGACGGGCGGACGAGATCATTTTTCGCGTCGCCGACAAGGGTCCCGGCATCCCCGAGGACATCAAGGAGCGCGTATTCGATCTCTTCGAGAGCCACCATCTGGGCTCCGGCCATCGCGGCGCCGGCCTCGGCCTGTCGATCGTGCGCTCGCTGATGGCGCTCCACGGCGGCAGTGTTTCCATCGATTCCGAGCCCGGCCGTGGTACGATCGTAACCTGTATATTTCCGGTCCACGCCCCGGCTGCCCGCGAAGCCGCCGAATAATGAAGGTTGATGCTGGCCTCCAATACGCCGCGCACGACTTGGGACATCGTCCTGCCCGACGAGGACGCGACCCGGCGTTTTGCCGTTGACGTCGCCGCGGCGCTCGCGCCCGGCGACCTCGTGACACTTTCCGGTGACCTCGGCGCGGGCAAGACCGCCTTGGCCCGCGCCATCATCCGCGCTCTCGCGGCGGACGAAGCCATCGAAGTTCCAAGTCCGACTTTCACGCTGTTGCAGATTTACGACTTGCCGCGTTTTCCGGTGGTCCACGTCGATCTCTATCGCGTGAACACGCTCGCCGAATTGTCCGAGCTCGGCTGGGAAGAAGCGTCGGAGGGAGCGGCGGTTCTGGTCGAATGGCCGGATCGCGCCGGCGCGTTGATCCAGGCGGATCGGCTGGAAATCGCGCTCACGATGGCGAGCGACCTGGGGCCCGACCATCGACAGGTCCGCCTCATCGGGCTCGGCGTATGGGCCGATCGTCTCACGCGCCTGCGCGCCGCCCGCGAGTTGCTCGACAGCGCCGGCTATGGCGCGGCGTTGCGGCGCCATATCCAGGGCGATGCTTCGAGCCGCAGTTACGAAAGACTTTTCCTCGGCGCGAGCCGGGCGATTCTCATGAATTCGCCGCCGCGCCCCGACGGGCCGGCGCTGCGCGGCGGCAGAACCTATAGCGACATCGCGCATCTTGCGGAAAACGTTCGGCCTTTTGTCGCCCTGTCGCGCGCGCTTCGCGAGCGCGGGTTCAGCGCGCCTGAAATTTTCGCCGCCAATATCGAGACCGACTTTCTCATCATCGAGGATCTCGGCTCCGAAGGCGTTGCCGGGGGCGAGCCGCCGGCTCCGATCGAGGAGCGCTATGCCGCCGCGGTCGACGTTCTTGCCGCCTTGCATAATTCGAACTTGCCCGCGACCTTGCCCATTGCTCCCGGTATCCAACACGAACTTCCGCCCTACGACCTCGAAGCATTCTTGATCGAGGCCGAACTCATGCTCGACTGGTATCTGCCCCATCGCGGCGTTTCATCGTCTCCACCCCCGTTGCGCGAGTATTTTCTCGGCCTTTGGCGCACCGTGTTGAACGAGATCGTGCAACCGGCTGGGACTTGGGTGTTGCGCGATTTTCATTCGCCCAATCTCCTGTGGCTTCCCGAACGCGAAGGAATTGCGCGGGTGGGCATCCTCGATTTTCAGGACGCGGTATGGGGCCCGCCCGCCTATGACGTCGCCTCCCTCCTGATGGATGCGCGTGTCGACGTTTCGAAGGAACTCGAACTCAAGCTTCTTTCGCGCTATGCGATCGGCCGCAAAGCGGCAAGCGCGGATTTCGATTTGGACGAATTCGTGCGGTGCTATAGAACGCTCGGCGTCCAACGCGCGACCAAAATTCTCGGTATTTTCGCGCGCTTGAACAAACGCGACAACAAACCGCAATATCTCGCGCATCTCCCGCGGGTGTGGAATTACCTTGGGCGCGCGCTCGCTCACCCCTCTCTCGCCAAACTGAAGACATGGTACGAGGCGAATGTGCCGCCGCCCGCGGCCGCAGAACCCGCTCCCGCAAGATCGAACAATCCTTGAGCAGTCCGCTACATTCCACGCCCAAGACCGCGATCGTGCTCGCGGCGGGCTTCGGCACGCGCATGCGGCCGCTCACCGATACCCGGCCGAAAGCGCTGGTCGAGGTCATGGGCCGGCCCTTGATCGATCATGTGCTCGATCGCTTGGTTGCGGCCGACGTGAGCTTGGCGATCGTCAATCTCCATCATTTCGCCGATCAGTTCGAAGCGCATCTTGCCTCGCGCAAGCGGCCTAAAGTGATCTTCTCCGACGAGCGCGAACAACTCCTCGGTACCGGCGGCGGGGTCGCCAAAGCGCTTTCGCAACTGGGAGCGGCACCGTTCTTTCTTCTCAATTCCGATAGTCTCTGGCTCGAAGGGGCAACGTCCAATCTTGCGCGGCTCGGCCGCGCCTTCGATGCCGGGCAGATGGATGCGCTCCTGCTGCTTGCCGCCGCCGCCACGACCATCGGCTATGACGGAAGCGGCGATTATTTCATGGATGCACGCGGCGTATTGCGCCGGCGGCTCGGCGCCGAGAAAGCCCCCTTCATCTATGCCGGTGCCGCGATTCTCTCGCCGAAGCTCTTCGAAGGCGCGCCCGACGGCGTATTCCCGCTCACGCCCTTGTTCGACCGCGCGCAGGAAAGAGGACGCCTTTTCGGTCTTGCGCTCGAAGGCACCTTCCTGCACGTGGGAACGCCGGAGGCGGTCTCCGCCGCCGAGGAAGCCATTCGCCGCGCGCGCGCTTGATCCGTGGCAGAGTAGGCCATGGCCGATTCCGTTTCTCGCCTCTACACGATCCCGGCCTCCGTGCCTTTTCTGCCGACGCTCGCGGCGGCGCTCCTCGACGGACGGCTGGTCCCCGGCTATGCGCCGCGGCACGACACGCTCACGCTCGCCGACGCCACCGTTTATCTGCCGAACCGGCGAGCGGCGCGCGCCTTCGGCTTCGCGCTGCTCGATGCGCTCGGCCAAAATGCGACCCTGCTGCCGCGCATTCTGCCGCTCGGCGACATCGACGAAGAGGCGCTCGCATTTTCCGAAACGGCGGATGCAGAGGAGTTGTTGCCCGCGATCGACCCGCTGCGGCGGCGGCTCGTGCTGGCAAGGCTCGTCTTGCAATGGACGCGGCAACTGGCAACCGCGACCGGATCGGTGGATCCGCTCATCGCCGCGAGCCCCGCGGCCGCGATTACGCTTGCGGACCAGCTCGCGCACCTATTCGACGACATTACGCTCGCGAATATCCCCTTCGAGGCGATCAAGACGGCCGTCCCGCCCAATCTCGATCAATACTGGGAGATCTCGCGCCAATTTCTCGAAATCGCGCATCGAGGCTGGTCGGCCTATTTGCGCGAGCAGAACCTACTCGATCCGGCGGTGCGGCGAGATAAGTTGCTTGCCCGGGAGGCGGAGCGTCTGGCGAAAAGTAACACGGGGCCGGTGATCGCCGCGGGCTCGACCGGCTCGTTGCCGGCGGTGGCGAACGTGCTCCGTGTGATCGCGCATCATCCGAACGGGGCCGTCGTCTTGCCCGGCCTCGACCAAAACCTCGATGACGAATCCTTCGATGCGATCGAGGGAGGGAAATCGGCCGACGGCGGCGAAGTCGAAGGGTCGCCCGGCCACCCTCAATTCGGCCTGAAGCGGCTCCTGGCCCGCATCGGCGCGAAGCGTGCCGATGTCGTGTCGCTCGCCGAGCCACAAAGACCCCTTAGAGAAAAATTTCTTTCGGAGGCTTTCCGGCCGGCGGCGACGACCGACCGCTGGAAGCCGCGCGAGGAAACGACCGCCGGCGCCGATCCGCTCGCCGATATCACCTTCGTCGAGGCCACCGAACCGCGTGAAGAAGCGCTCGCCATCGCGATTGCCTTGCGCGAAACGCTCGAATCGAAAAACACCACCGCGGCCTTCGTCACGCCGGATCGGGCGCTGGCGCGGCGCGTCGCCGCCGAGCTTACCCGATGGAATATCGCGGTCGACGATTCCGCCGGCGTTCCGCTCGCCGAGACCGAGGCCGGAAGGTTCGCGCGCCTTGTGGCAACTGTCGCCGCCGAGGAACTCGCGCCCGTCCCGCTGCTTGCCTTTCTCCGCCATCCGCTATCGCTGTTTGCGGACGAGCCGCATTCGATCGACGCCTTGGAGCAGGCTATCCTGCGCGGCCCGCGGCCCGCACCGGGAGCCGAAAGCCTCGTTCGCGCCGTCAAGGATCAGCGGAAGGTCAAGTTTCATCCGCAGGATCCGAGAGCCCGTTTGCGTCAAGACGATTGGGAGAGTGCCGCGAGGCTTGCCGAACGAACCGGTGCTTCGCTTGCGCCTTTGAGCGCGTACGCCGGGAAGCCCGCCTCCTTGGCGCGGCTTCTCAATGCGCATCGGGAAGCGCTTTCCTCGGCCGGGCTCGACCTTGCCGAAGGCGCCCGCGAGGATACGAAGGCGCTGGTCGAAACCTTCGACAAGCTTTGCTCCGCCGCTGGCGATGCGTTCGATCTCTCGCTCGCCGATTACGCCGATATGTTCGGGGAGCTGATTGCCGATCCGCCCGTGCGTCCCGCCTTCGATCCGCTCGCGCGCATTCGCATTCTGGGGCCGCTCGAAGCGAGGTTGCAGAGCGTCGACCGGGCGATCGTCGGCGGCTTGAACGAGGGCACGTGGCCGCCCGAAGCGCGCACCGATGCGTTCATCAACCGGCCGATGCGACGCGAGCTCGGGCTCGATCTGCCGGAGCGGCGCATCGGCCTTAACGCCCATGATCTCGCGCAGATGATGGGCGCGCGCGAAATCGTGTTGACGCGGGCACGGCGGCAGGCCGGCGCCGAAACCGTGGCCTCACGGTTTTGGCAACGGATCGCCGCCGTCGCGCCGAGTCGCGCATGGGATGACGCGTGCAAGCGCGGCAACACGCTCATTGATTTTGCGCAGGTCCTCGACCGGCCGAAAGAAGAAGCCGGGCCCGCCGCCAAGCCCGCGCCGCGTCCGCCGCGCGCCGCGCGCCCGAAGCGCCTGAGCGTGACCGAGATCGGCGATCTCGTGCGCGATCCCTATACGATTTATGCGCGCCACGTGCTCGCGCTCATTCCGTTCGACGCAATCGACGCCGATCCGGGGGCGGCCGAGCGAGGCGCTATTCTGCACGAGGCGCTCGCGGCCTTCGCCAAAGCCTATCCCGAGAAAATGCCCGCGGACGCACTCCGCCATTTGCTCTCGCTCGGCGACAAGATTTTCGAGTCCTATCGGGATTTTCCGGAAATCATCGCGGTTTGGCGCTCTCGCTACCAACGCATCGCGCGCTGGTTTACCGGCGAAGAGGCCGAACGCCGCAGGCGGATCATCAAGACCTTCGCGGAGATTCGCGGAAAGATCGAGTTTCCCGTTGCAGGTGAGCCTTTTACCCTCGCGGCGCGCGCCGATCGCATCGATCTCTTCGCCGACGGGTCGGCGGCCGTCGTGGATTACAAAACGGGTGCGGCGCCAAGCAATAAGGAAATGTGCGTGGGGCTCGCGCCGCAATTACCGTTGGAAGCCGCCATTGCCCGCGCCGGCGGATTTTCGAATTTGCCAAAAATCCCCTCGGTTTCCGAAATCGCGGTGATGCGTCTCTCCGGCGGAAATCCGGCGGGCAAAATGCAGCCGTTCGTTCCGGGAAAGCCATTCAAGAGCTGCGATGAACTCGCGGATTACAACCTCGCCCGGCTCAAAGACCTGCTCGCCGCCTTCGCCGACGAGGCGCAGCCTTATCACCCGATCCCACGGCCAAAATGGCGGCTGCGCTACGGCAAATACGACCACCTCGCGCGCATTGCGGAATGGTCGGCGAGCGGCGGAGAAGACGAATGAACGTCCGCCCGGTCCCGGAAAAGACGCGGCTCGCGCAGGCGGCCGCTTCCGATCCGGGGGCTTCCGCCTGGGTCGCCGCCAATGCGGGCTCCGGCAAGACCCATGTGCTTGCCCAGCGCGTGATCCGGCTGTTGCTCGCCGGCGAACCGCCCGCGCGCATTCTTTGCCTCACCTTCACCAAGGCCGCTGCCGCCCATATGGCGAACCAGGTCCTGAATACGTTGCGCGAGTGGGTGGGCCTCGACGATGACGCGCTCGATCGGCGGCTCGCGGCCCTCGATGCGCGGCCGAAGTCGGCCGCGCGCCGCGCCGCCGCGCGGCGGCTCTTCGCGACGGCGATCGAGACGCCGGGCGGCCTCAAGGTGCAGACGATTCACGCTTTTTGCGACCGCGTGCTGCATCAATTCCCGTTCGAGGCACACGTTCCGGCGGGCTTCGAAGTGCTGGAAGAGACGGGCGGGAACGAGCTATTGAACCGCGTTCGCGGCTCCGTCTTGCTCGAGGCCGCGACCGAGCCCGCAAGCGCGCTGGGCCGGGCCTTCGCCACCGCTGTTGCGGCGGCAACCGACAAGAATCTCTCCGAGGTCTTCGACGAAGCGGTGCGCGCGCGCAAAAACCTGCGCGGACTCCTCGAACCGGGCGGCCTCGAGCGCGTGGAAGGCGAGATTGCCACCGCGCTTGGCCTTGCGGCCCACGATTCCCTCGCCGAGATCGAAAATAAAATCACTTCCGGCGAACATCTGCCGCGAAGCGAATGGGCGAGCGTCGCCGCAACGCTACAAGCAATGAGCGGAAATGCGCGCACGCGCGGCGAAGCTCTCGCCGAGGCGGCAGCCGCCGACCGCGAAGCCGATGTCGATCTTTATCTTTCCGTGTTTTTTACCGACAACGGCAAGCTCCGGGCCGAAAGCCAGTTCGGCAGCGCGGCGCTACGCGCCGAGCATCCGGCCTTATTCCAGCGGCTGTTCGACGAACGCGAACGCCTGCCCAAGCTTTTGGAAAAGCGGCGGGCCGCCATTGCCCTCGAGCGCACGCAGGCGCTGAATGTCATCGCCCGCGCCATGATCGAGCGCTACGAGGAGATGAAGCGCGCGCGCGGCGTTCTCGACTATGACGATCTCATCGGGAAGACTGTCGATCTCCTTGCGAACGAGGCCGCGGCCTGGGTGCACTACAAGCTCGACGGCGGCATCGACCATATTTTGATCGACGAAGCGCAAGACACGAGCCCCGAACAATGGAAAATCGTCGAGAAGCTTGCCGCGGAATTCTTCGTGGGCGACGGCGCGCGCGCGGATCGCATGCGCACGATCTTCGCGGTCGGCGACGAAAAGCAATCGATCTTCGCCTTCCAGGGTGTGGATCCCGCGGGCTTCCACAGGATGCGGCTCCAGTTCAAGAAGCGCTTCGGCGATATCGGCCGCGCCTTCCACGACGGCAGGCTCGATCTTTCGTTTCGTTCGGCCGCGGGCATCGTGCAGGCGGTCGATGCGATTTTCGCCCGGCCCGAGGCGTTTTCGGGGCTTTCAAAGGACGCGAGCGAAAAAAACACCGTCCATCAGGCGATTCGCGGCGACGTGCCGGCGCTCGTCGAAGTCTGGGACACGATCGCGCCGCAGAGCGATCGCGAGGACGAGCTTGCCTGGGATGCGCCGCTCAACGCGCAGAGCGAGGCAAGCGCGCCGGCGCTGCTGGCGGGGCAGATCGCGAAAGCCGTGAAATGCTGGCTCGCCGGCGGCATCGCCATCGGCGACCCGCAATCGGAAACGCCGCGCGCACCCCATGCCGGCGACATCATCGTCCTCGTGCGCCAGCGCGGGCCGCTGTTCGAGGCGATCCTTCGCGCCCTCAAGAACGAGGGCCTCGCGGTCGCCGGCGCCGACCGGCTGAAACTCGCCGAGCATCTCGCGGTCATGGATATCGCCGCACTCGGCGACGCCCTGCTTTTGGAAAGCGACGACCTCGCGCTCGCCTGCGCGCTCAAAAGCCCGCTTCTCGGATTTGATGACGATGATCTTTTTCGCCTCGCACACGGCCGCGCGGGCACGCTTTCCGAAGCACTGAAGCAGGCGGCAAGCGCAGACACACGCATGGCGCGGGCGCGGGGAAAAATCGCGCGCTGGCGCGAGGAAGCGCGGGCGCTCCGCCCGTTCGATTTCCTTTCGCGCGTGCTCGGCCGCGACGGAGGACGCGAGCTAATTCTCGGGCGGCTGGGGATGGAGGCCGCGGATGCGCTCGACGAATTGCTCGCGCATGCGCTCGCTTATGAAGCGATCGAAACGCCGTCCTTGCAAGGCTTCCTTGCTTTTCTTCGCCGCTCGGGATCGCAGGTCAAGCGCGATCTCGAAGTCAGGAGCACGGCCGTTCGCGTCATGACCGTGCACGGCGCCAAGGGACTGGAAGCGCCGATCGTGGTGCTTGCGGACACGACCTTCGTTCCCGAAGGCCGCAACGATCCCTGGCTGTTGCCGATGGCGAAGGAGGCCGACGCTCCTCCTCGCGGCTTCGTCTGGGCACTCGCCGAGAAAGACGACTCGCACGCCCTTGCCTCGGCCCGGCAAGCGGTACGCAGCGCGGAGGAAGAAGAACATCGCCGCCTTCTCTACGTGGCGCTGACGCGCGCTCGTGATGCCTTGATTGTCTGCGGCTGCGAAAAGAAGCGGCACGAAAAGTCGGGCTTGCAGGAAAACTGCTGGTATCGCCTCGTGCGCGACGCGCTCGCCCCCGAGCTCGAGGAATGCAAGGACACGGGATACGGTTTTGACGGCGTTTGGCGCTGGCGGTCTAACGGCAAGCGACGGGCAGAACCATGGGCCGCCGACGTGAAGCTCGGGAGCGCCCCTCCGGCATGGCTTCGAGAGCCCGCGGCTTTGGATTTGGCGATCGCGCCGCGCCGTCGCGCTCCATCGATGATCTTGCCGCGTGAACAGAGCGGTAGCGGGACTGGAGCCGAAGCCGAGCTTGCGAAACGCCGCGGCACGATCATTCATCGCCTACTGCAGGAACTTCCCAAATTCCCGTTCGAGGCATGGAACAGCGAGGCCGCGCGTTTCCTCGCAAGAACGGCAAGCGATCTTCCGGATGAAATTCGCAAGAAGCTCGTTACCGAGACGCTCGCGGTTCTCCATCATCCGGAATTGGCGATTTTGTTCGGCCCGCGGAGCCGCGGTGAGGTCGAGCTCATCGGGCGGATCGACAGATCGAGCGGAGAAGACGACAAGATCCGCCGCATCGATCGGCTTGTCGTGATGCCCGACACGATCTTGTTCGCCGACTATAAAACGGACATCCGGCCGCCTTCGCGGCCTGAGGATGCACCC
>JBGPVT010000019.1:0-14008 GCA_041491825.1 Xanthobacteraceae bacterium
CGCAATCTTCGCGTGGGTCTTGGCGTCGACGTCGGGATTGATCCGCACCGAAACCGGCGCCGTGCGCTTCATCTCGCCCGCGATCGCCGACAATGCCGCGAGCTCCGGCTCGCTCTCGACGTTGAAGCAATAGATTCCCGCGGCGAGCGCTGCCGCGATTTCTTCC
Source organism: Xanthobacteraceae bacterium (assembly GCA_041491825.1). Classification (GTDB taxonomy): domain Bacteria; phylum Pseudomonadota; class Alphaproteobacteria; order Rhizobiales; family Xanthobacteraceae; genus Palsa-892. The sequence goes on from JBGPVT010000019.1 coordinate 167, forward strand.
TTGGTCTTACCGACGCCGGAGAACACGATCTTGCCGGCGGGCACGCCGGCCGCAAGCGCGCGCTTCAATTCGCCGCCGGAAACGATGTCGGCACCGGCGCCCAGCCGCGCCAGCGTCGCGATCACGGCCTGGTTGGAATTCGCCTTCAGCGCGTAGCAGACGAGCGAGGGCACGTCGGCGAAGGCGTCCGCGAACACCTTGTAGTGGCGCGCGAGGGTGGCGCTCGAATAACAATAAAACGGCGTGCCGACGCGCTCGGCGAGCGCGGGAAGATCGACGCCCTCGGCAAAGAGAACGCCGTCACGATAAGCGAAGTGGTGCATTTTTTTAGTTGAGTAGTGGATCGAGAACGAAGGGTTCGTCGGGTTTCACCGGATTGCCGAGCTGCTTCTGCGCTTTCTTTTCTTTGCTCGACAAAGCATCGTAATATCCCGGCAGCATCGCCTTGGGTGAGGGCTCGAACTTTCCCTTGCCCTCGCTACCCGACACTTTTGTGCCTTCCGGCAGCTCGAGCGGGCCCTTGATGCCGCAGCCGGCAACGAAAAGCGCCGCCGCGAGCGCGGCGGGCGGAAGCAGGCGGCGAAACAAGGCGTGAAGGCGCGTCACGTTCGATCCCCGATCAAGCGGCCAATATCACGAAAACTTGTGGCATAGCGAGGGCAAGAAACTATGCCCTCGCACTATTTACCAAGCCGTTTCAGCCATTTGCGGGCGGCTGAACGCACGTTTTTGGGCGCGGTGCCGCCATAGCTCGTCCGGCTCGCGACCGAACGGGCGACTGAAAGCACGGAAAGCGCGCCCTCCGGGATGCGCTTGTCGATACCCTGCATGTCCGCGAGCGACAGGCGATGCAGGGGCTTTCCATTCGCCGCGGCATGGGAAACGATCTTGCCGGTGATTTCGTGCGCTTCGCGGAACGGTATCGCGAGCTTCTGCACGAGAAAATCGGCGAGATCCGTCGCGGTCGAGTAACCTTCGCCGGCGGCGGCCTTCATTTGCTTTTCGTCGGGCGTAAGATCACGCACCATCCCCTCGGTCGCCGCGATCATGAGTGCAAGCGTCGAAAGCGCGTCGAAGACGCCTTCCTTGTCCTCCTGCATGTCTTTCGCATAGGCGAGCGGCAGGCCCTTCATCACGATGAGGAGCTGCACCAGCGCGCCGACGATGCGGCCGGGCTTGGCGCGCACGAGTTCGGCGGCGTCGGGATTGCGCTTCTGCGGCATGATCGAGGAGCCGGTGGTGAAGCGATCGGACAATTTCACCAGCCCGAACGCGGGCGACGCCCAGATCACGATCTCTTCCGCGAAGCGCGACAGGTGCACGGCGGCGATCGCCGCGGCGGCGAGCGTCTCGAGAGCGAAGTCGCGGTCGGAAACGGCGTCGAGCGAATTCGCCGCGGGCCGGTCGAAGCCGAGCGCCTTCGCGGTCATGTCGCGGTCGATCGGAAACGAGGTGCCGGCGAGCGCCGCCGCACCCAGCGGCGATTCATTCAGGCGCTTGCGCGCATCGGCGAGCCGGCCGCGGTCGCGCGCGAGCATCTCCACATAGGCGAGGAGATGATGCCCGAAGGTCACCGGCTGCGCCGTCTGCAAATGCGTGAAGCCCGGCATCACGGTCGCGGCATGCGCAAGCGCCTTTTCGGCGAGCGCCTGCTGCAAGCCGGCGAGTGCTCGGTCGAGCCGGTCGATGGCGTCGCGGACGTAGAGCTTTGTATCGGTCGCGACCTGGTCGTTCCGCGAGCGCGCGGTGTGCAGCCGCCCGGAGGCCGGCCCGATCAATTCGGCGAGCCTAGCCTCGACATGGGTGTGGATGTCCTCGAGCGCGCGCGTGAACTTGAATTTTCCGCTCTCGATCTCTGACAAAATCGTGTCTAGACCGCGTGCGATCTTCTCTGCATCTTCCGCGCCGATGATGCCCTGCTTCGCGAGCATCGAGACATGGGCCTTGGAGCCCGCGATGTCCTGGGCGTATAGCGCGCGATCGAAATCGATCGAGGCGTTGATCTCCTCGAGGATTTCGTCGGGCCTCTCGCCGAAGCGGCCGCCCCACATGCGGTTAGCCATGACCTTGTTCCTTGATCGAGTACCGATGCGATGAACGAACCCCGATCCAAAGCCCCGAAGCCGCGCCGGTGGCGGCCCATTCTGATCGCGGCACTGCTCGGCGCGGGCACCGGGCTCGCGGCGGTATACGGGATTGGCGGCCTGCAGCGCAATGGAACGCCGGTGCAGGCGGACGCGGGCTGCGAGGGCGCGGTCGAGAGGGCGCGGCGGCTTCGGCCGCTCGTGCATGGGGAAATCGCGGCGTTAACGCTATCGGAAACTCCCCGCCGTGTGCCCGATCTTTCCTTCCGGGACGGCGAGGGAAAGCCCGTTCGGCTCGCCGATTTTCGCGGACAGAGCGTTCTCCTGAACCTGTGGGCGAGCTGGTGCGTGCCCTGCCGCAAGGAAATGCCGGCGCTCGACCGGCTGCAGGGCCGGATGAACGGCAAGGACTTCATGGTCGTCGCGATCAACATCGATACCGGCGATCCGGCGAAGCCGCACCGTTTCCTGTCCGAGGTCGGAATCAAGAATCTCGCTTATTACGACGACCCGAGCACGAACACCTTTCAGGAGTTGAAGCGCGTCGGCCGCGCGGCCGGATTGCCGACCTCGATCCTGATCGACCGCGCGGGCTGCGAGATCGGTTATCTCGCCGGTCCCGCCGAATGGTCGAGCGAGGAAGCGATCGCACTCGTGCAAACGGCGATTTCGCCCTGACGCAAGCCTTCAGGCGCTGACGTCGATGGCGCGGCCGAGGCCTTCGGCGACGGCCGCGGAAAGCCGTTGCGTGTTTTGATCGGCGGCGTCGACGAGTTTCGCGACCGCATGGCCGATTGCGCCGCCGCGCCCGCATTATTTTTCGCCGATAAGGTGATGCCCTTCGGTGAGGCGTATCCCAATGCGACGACGTATTTGACCCGATTGATGCAGCGGCCGTCTTTCGCCCGCGCGGTGAAGGAAGCGGCGCCTTATCTCACGCTCGTACCGAAGGAGATGGCCTAGCGCGTCGGCACCGGCTTCTCGCCGCGGTAGTCGTAGAAGCCGCGGCCGGCCTTGCGGCCGAGCCAGCCGGCCTCGACATATTTCACCAACAGCGGGCAGGGGCGATATTTCGAATCCGCCAAGCCCTCGTGCAGCACTTGCATGACCGAGAGCACCGTATCGAGGCCGATGAAGTCGGCGAGTTCCAGCGGGCCCATCGGATGGTGCGCGCCGAGCCGCATCGCGGTGTCGATCGACGCGACCGAGCCGACGCCTTCGTAGAGCGTGTAGATCGCCTCGTTGATCATCGGCAACAGGACGCGGTTGACCATGAAGGCGGGAAAATCCTCGGCGACCGCGTAGGTCTTGCCGAGATTGGCGACGAAGGCTTTCGATGCCTCGAAGGTCTCGTCGCCGGTGGCGATCCCGCGCACGAGTTCGACCAACTCCATCACCGGCACCGGGTTCATAAAGTGAATGCCGATGAAACGCTCCGGCCGGTCGGTGACGGCGGCAAGCCGCGTGATCGAAATCGACGAGGTGTTGGTGGCGAGTATCGCCTCGGGCTTCAGATTTTGGCACAGCTCGACGAGAATCTTGCGCTTCACGTCCTCTTTTTCGGTGGCGGATTCGATCACGAGGTCGCAGGTGCCGAGATCGGCGAGCTTTTCGGCCGGCTTGATGTGCGCCAGCGCCTGCTGGCGCGCTTGTTCGGAGATCGTGCCCTTGGAAACCTGACGCGCGAGATTGCCGTTGATGGTGGCGAGCCCCGCCTTGATGCGCTCGGCGTTGACGTCGTTCAACATCACGTCGTAGCCGGCGAGCGCGCTGACATGGGCGATGCCGCTGCCCATTTGCCCGGCGCCGATCACGCCCACTTTCTTGATCTTGCCTGCCATCGCTTTTCCCGCGCCCGCGCCCAATCTCTTTTACGACGAACCTCGTCCTTGCGCCAATGTTCCGGCTTTGCGGCCGTTACTTCTTCGCGAGCTCGTTGCCCAATTCCGGCAGCGCCTGGAACAAATCGGCGACGAGCCCGTAATCGGCCACCTGGAAGATTGGCGCTTCCTCGTCCTTGTTGATGGCGACGATCACTTTCGAATCCTTCATGCCGGCGAGATGCTGGATCGCGCCCGAGATGCCGATGGCGAGATAAAGCTCGGGCGCCACCACCTTGCCGGTCTGCCCGACCTGCCAGTCGTTCGGCGCGTAGCCGGCATCGACCGCGGCGCGCGAGGCGCCGACCGCGGCGCCCAGCCTGTCGGCGACGGGCTCGATGTATTTCGCGAAATTTTCCTTGCTGCCGAGCGCGCGCCCGCCGGAGATGATGATGCGCGCCGCGGTCAGCTCCGGCCGGTCCGATTTCGAAAGCTCCTCGCCGACGAAGCTGGAGATGCCGGGGTCGGCGGCGGCGGCGGCCGGCTCGATCGGGGCGTTGCCGCCCGCGCCCACGGCCTGGAACGAGGCGGCGCGCACCGTGATGACCTTCTTCTTGTCGGACGATTGCACCGTCTCGATCGCGTTGCCGGCATAGGTCGGCCGCTGGAAGGTGTCGGGCGATTCGACCTTGATGACTTCGGAGATCTGCATCACGTCGAGGAGGGCAGCCAGGCGCGGCATGAAGTTCTTTCCGGCGGTGGAGGCGGGCGCGACAATCGCGTCGTAATTCTTGGCGAGCGCCACCAGGAGCGCCGCGATGGGCTCCGCGAGCCGGTGGGCGTAGCGCGCGTCGTCGGCGAGGAGAACCTTGGCGGCGCCGTCGAGCTTGGCGGCGGCATCGGCGGCGGGCTTGCAGTCTTGGCCGGCGACGAGGACATGCACCTCGGCGCCGAGCGCCTTGGCGGCGGTCATCGCCTTCGCGGTCACGCCGTTCAGCGTCTTGTCGTCGTGCTCGGCCACGAGCAGGGTCGCCATCAGATCACCCCCGCTTCGTTCTTGAGCTTGTCCACGAGCTCGGCGACGGTCTTCACCTTGACGCCGGCCTTGCGACCCGGCGGCTCGCTCGTCTTCAGCACCTTCAGGCGCGGCGCCGTGTCGACGCCCAGATCCTGCGGCGTCTTCTCCGCGATCGGCTTCTTTTTCGCCTTCATGATGTTGGGAAGCGAGGCATAGCGCGGCTCGTTCAGGCGGAGGTCGGTCGTCACCACCGCCGGCATTTTCAATTTCACCGTCTGCAGGCCGCCGTCGACCTCGCGCGTGACGCTGACGTGATCGCCGTCGATCGCCACCTTCGAGGCGAACGTGCCCTGCGGCCAGCCGAGGAGGGCGGCGAGCATCTGGCCGGTCTGATTGCAGTCGTCGTCGATCGCCTGCTTGCCGAGAACGACGAGGCCGGGCTTCTCCTCGTCGACGATCTTCTTCAAAATCTTCGCGACGGCGAGCGGCTCGACCGTGCCTTCGACCTTCACGTGAATGCCGCGATCGGCGCCCATCGCAAGGCCCGTGCGGATCGTCTCCGCCGCCTGCGCCGCGCCGATCGACACGCACACGATTTCGGTCGCCTTGCCGCCCTCCTTCAGGCGGAGCGCTTCCTCGACGGCGATCTCGTCGAAGGGGTTCATCGCCATCTTGACGTTGGCGAGATCGACGCCGGAGCCGTCGGGCTTCACGCGGACCTTCACATTCGCATCGACGACCCGCTTCACGGGCACCAACACTTTCATTCCCAGCCTCTCTTGAGATCGATGATGTGCTTGAAAAGGATTGAGCTTCAGCGGGCGGGCACCGTATGGCCCGACCTATTGGGTGTCAACGCGCCCGGGCCAGCGTTTCGGCGGCGGGGAATTTTGATTTTCCAGGAGCCGGTCCTCGTCGCAATCGAGGAGCTTCACGCCGGGCCGGCGCATGAAGACGACGAGGAGCGCGCCCGCGGCAAGCCCGCTGATATGCGTCCACCAGGCGACTTCCTTGTCGGCGCCGGCGAAGATGTTGAGAAACTGCAGCGCGATCCAGAAGCCGATCACCCATTCGGCGGCGAGCTTGATCGGAATGCGCATGAAGGCAAGCACCCAGATTTTCCGGCACGGATGCAACAGGAGATAGGCGCCGACGACCCCCGCGATCGCGCCCGAGGCGCCGACGAGCGGAATGTTCGAGGCGGGATTCGATGCCCAATGGCCGAGCGCGCCGGCGGCGGCGCAAAGAAGATAGAAGAGAAGAAAACGCAAATGGCCGAGCGCCTCCTCGACGTCGTCGCCGAATACCCAGAGAAACGCCATGTTGCCGATGATGTGAAGCCAGCTCGCGTGCAGGAAGGAATAGGAGACGAGCGTGAATTCCCACGGCACGAAGGCGGGCAAAATCAAATTGTGGTGGCCGATCTCGGCGGGCGTGAAGGCGAGCGAGAGAATGACCGCGGTCTTGGAGTTCGAGCCCGAGCCGTCGACCGAAAGCATGTAGAGAAAAACGGCGACATTGGCCGCGATCAGACCCCAGCTCACATAGGGCGGGGATTTGAACGCGAACGGGTTGTTGTCATAGAGCGGAAAGACCATGCGTTGCCCGTGCCTCAGCGGTTGGCGCCGGGCATCCACAGCACGTCGCGCGCGCCCTTGTCGTTGGCGTAGCGGCTCGCGACGAAGAGAAGATCGGAAAGCCGGTTGACGTATTTGAGCGCGGGCGGCGACACGCCTTCGCCCGCCTTGTCGTTGAGCGCGACCATCAGCCGCTCCGCGCGCCGGCAGATGGTACGGGCGAGATGGAGACAGGCCGCGGCCGGGCTGCCGCCGGGCAGCACGAAGGAGCGCAACGGCTCGAGATCGGCGTTCATTGCGTCGATCTCCTTTTCGATCGAGCTTACTTGCGCATCGGTGACCGTCATGCGCGCGCCGCCCGGCCCCTTTTGCGACAGGCAAAGCTCGGCCTCGACATCGAACAGATCGTTCTGCACGCGCGCGAGCAGCGCGTCGAGCCGGGCATCGCCGCCGGTGTGCAGCCGGGCGAGCCCGATCGCGGCGTTCACCTCGTCGAGCGTGCCGTAGGCGTCGACGCGCAGGTCGTATTTCTTGCGGCGCTCGCCATTGCCGAGCGAAGTGGTGCCATCATCGCCGGTGCGGGTATAGATCCTGTTGAGGACGACCATTTGCCGTTTCCTCAGCGCCCGAGCATCCAGATCACGATCATCACGACGAGGATCGCGACGGCCTGCAGGAGCACGCGCAGCCGCATCAAATTTTGCGAGCGGCTCGGCGAGCCGCTCTTCATCATGTTCCACAGGCCGAGCACGAGTACGATGGCGACCGCGATCAGCACGACGACGATGACGAGATTCTGCAAGGTCGAGGGCATCAGCGCTCTCTAGCACAAGGCGGTACGCCGGATCACGCGAGCTTGGCTCAATTGCTGCCGTCGAGCAATCGGCGCGCGATGACCTGGGCCTGAATCTCGGCGGCGCCCTCGAAGATGTTGAGGATGCGCGCGTCGCACAAGACGCGCGAGACCGGATATTCGAGCGCGAAGCCGTTGCCGCCGTGGATCTGCACGGCGTTGTCGGCGGCGGCCCAGGCGACGCGGGCGGCATAGAGCTTCGCCATGCCGGCCTCGAGGTCGCAGCGGCGGCCGGAGTCCTTCTCGCGCGCGGCATGATAGGTGAGCTGGCGGGCGATCATGATTTCCACCGCCATCATCGCGATCTTGTCGGAGACGCGCGGGAAGGAAAGCGTCGGCTTGCCGAACTGGATACGCTCCCTGGCGTAGCGGAGCGCAAGCTCCATCGCCGATTGCGCGACGCCGACCGCGCGCGCGGCGGTCTGGATGCGCGCCGCCTCGAAGGTCTGCATCAGTTGCTTGAAGCCCTGGCCCTCGACGCCGCCGAGGAGATTTTCCGCCGGCACTTCGAAGCCGTCGAAGCCGATCTCGAATTCCTTCATGCCGCGATAGCCGAGCACCTCGATCTCGCCCCCGGTCATGCCGGGCGCCGGGAACGGATTTTGATCGGTGCCGCGCGGCTTCGGCGCGAGCAGCATCGACAGGCCCTTGTAGCCGGGCTCGCCGGGGTTGGTACGCACGAGAAGCGTCATCAGGTCGGCGCGCACCGGATGGGTGATCCAGGTCTTGTTGCCGTAGATCTTGTAGACGCCGCCCTCGCGCACGGCGCGGGTCTTGAGCGAGGCAAGATCGGAGCCGGTATTGGGCTCGGTGAACACCGCCGTCGGCAACACCTCGCCCGCGGCGATTTTCGGCAGCCAGTGTTTTTTCTGCGCGTCGGTGCCGGAGCCGAGGATCAATTCGGCGGCGATTTCCGAGCGCGTGCCGAGCGAGCCGACGCCGATATAGCCGCGCGACAGCTCGTCGGAGACGACGCACATCGATTCCTTGCCGAGGCCGAGACCGCCAAATTCCTCGGGGATGGTGAGGCCGAAGACGCCGAGCTCCGCCATGTGGGCGACGACCTCAAGCGGAATGTATTGGTTCTTGAGGTGCCAGCCATGCGCGTGGGGGACCACTTCCTCGTCGGCGAAGCGGCGCATTTCCTTGCGCATCGCTTCCAGCGTCTCGTCGAGGCCGTCGTCGCCGACGGGGCCTTGCGATTCCTCGATGAGGCCGACCAATTGCGCGCGCGTCGCCGCGGTGGTCCCGTCCGCGATCAGCGCCTTGACGGCGTTCGTCCGGCGCTGCTCGATCCTGTCGTCGGCAAGCCCGAGCGAAGCGAGCCGCACGATCTCGCTCTGGCTCATCGGAATGCCGCCGAAGATTTGCGCGAGCGTCTCGCCGAGGCCGATCGTGACGAGCAGGCGCTCGGTTTCGCCGAAGCGGCCGGCTTCCGTCATGCGCCGGGCATAGGCGGAAAGCTGGCGGACGACTTCGACGTAGGTCGCGAGCCACGCGAGACCGTGCACCGCGTGTTGCTCGCGTTCCAAAAGCTCAGCGGAAATCTTGCCGTTCGTGGAAACGCGAACCTGGACGGCGTTGGCGGCGTCCGTCATGAGGGCGCCGACCGCGTCTTCCGCTTCCGCGGCGAGGCGCAAAAGGCCGGGTTCTGTCGATGCAACGCGGGCGGCGGCGTGGGACATGAGACGGCTCTTCAATCCTAGCCTATCAGGCTACTTGTGCAGCGCACAAAAGCAAGGCTGAACCATTACGTCTTTCCCCGGCAGGGGCTTCTTAACCATTCCCGGCTTTGATCCCCCAAGGATATGCGGGTTCCGGTCCTTTGTCCGCCGGGGTCCTGAAGCATTTCGCTTATTCAGAGACGCGGGCATGGATCTTTCGCAGCTTGGCGCATTGCCTTCACGGCTCGGCTCCATCCTCCGGCGCCCTCTTTATCTTATCTCCGTTCGCGCCCGCATCGCCGCGCTCGCCCTCATTCCGGTCATCGGCTTCGCCATCGTCGGCCTTGCCTATCTCGCGGGCGAGCAGGAAATCGAAGCCGCCTTCGAGAGCGTGAAGACTTCCGGCGAGCTCGCCGATGCAAGCCGCGACTTCAAGAGCGCGATTTCGACCATGCGGGTCAGCGCCAAGGAGTTCGCCAGCTGGCCGTCCGAGAACAAGATCAAGGCTTTTCAAGAGGGCTATGCGCTCGCCCTGAAGAGCCTCGAGACCGTTGCAGGCCAAGACGCGGAGCATAAGCATATCGGCGGCCTGCAAAGCCGCCTGAAGGAGCTGAAGGAGCAATTCGCGGCGCTCGTCGAGAAGCAACAGCAACTCGGCTTCACGGAGGGCGACGGCATTCAGCTCCGCATGGTGAGCGCGGCAGCCGCGGTCGAGCGCATCATCAATGAAGACATGTCCTGGCTCGCGGACGCCGATCAGAAAAAGCTCCTGTTTTCGCTCCTGATCATGCGGCGTCATGAAGCGGACTATCGGCTGAACCAGCGGCAATATTCCCGCGACTCCTTCTTCAACGAGTACAAGAATTTCAACAGCGCGCTCGACAAGCTCCGCGGGACGGCCGAAAAGATCGCGTCTCCCGCCATCTTGAAGCAGCAGCTCGGCGAGCAGGTCAAAACCTATGCCGAGACCTTCAACGCGTGGATCGAAACCGTCGACAAACTCAATCCCTCGCTCGCCATCATCGACATGGACGGCCGTCAGATGCTGCCCGCGGCCGACGCGATCATCGCGTCGGCGGGCAAACTCGACGAAGCGGCGGGCGCGGCGCTCGCCGCGTCGCAAGGCCGGACCCGATGGATCATCACCACGGCCGGGATCGCGGCGGCCCTCATCGGCTTCGGGCTCAGCTGGCTGATCGGGCGGAGCATCACGGGGCCGCTCGCGGGCCTTGCCGGCGCGATGAAGCGGCTCGCCGATGGCGACCTTTCGGCGGAAATTCCGGCGGCGAGGGCGAATGACGAGATCGGCGCGATGGCCCGCACCGTGCTCGTCTTCCGCGATCACGCACGCGAGCGCGACCGGCTTGAAGCCGAACAGCTGCAGGCGAGCGGCGAGCGCGAGGAGCGGGCGGCGGCGGTCGAGCGCCTGGTACGCGGCTTCGGCGGTACCGCCGACACGGCGCTCTCGTCGGTGCGGACGGCCGCGGAGAAACTCGGCGCCGCCGCGAAGGGACTGGGCGACACGGCCGGGCAGGTCGGCTCGGAGGCCGAGCAGGCGGCGCGCGCCGCCGGGGCGGCTTCGTCGAACGTCGCGCAAGCCGCGGTCGCCGCCGAGCAGCTCGCGGGCTCGGTCGCCGAGGTCGCGCGCCAGACCGCGAGTTCGACCGAAGTCGCCGGCCGCGCCGTGGCCGAGACGAAGCGCTCGGTCGGGATCATGGGCACGCTCGGCGAGGCGGCGAGCCGCATCGGCGAAGTGGTCGGCTTGATTCAGTCGATCGCGGCGCAAACCAACTTGCTCGCGCTCAACGCCACGATCGAAGCGGCGCGGGCGGGCGAAGCCGGGCGCGGCTTCGCGGTCGTCGCGGCCGAAGTGAAGTCGCTCGCAAACCAGACCGCGCGCGCGACCGAGGATATCGCGCATCAGATCGGCGCGATCCAGGAAGCTTCCGGCGAGGCCCGCATCGCGATCGATACGGTGAGCACCGTCATCGAGGAAATGTCGGCAATGACCGCCTCGATCGCCTCGGCGGTCGAGGAGCAGAACATGGCGGTCGTTTCGATCGCCAACAACGTGGCGCAGGCCTCGAACGATGCCGACGCGGGCGCCGGCGCCATGCGCGGCGTCGAGCACGCGGCCAGCGGCGCGCGCATTACCGCGAGCGACGTGGCGGTGCTCGCCGTGCAGCTCGGCGGCGAGGCGGAGAATCTCAACGCCGCGATCCGCAAGTTCCTGGACCAGGTACGGGCGGCGTAAGGCCGCATCCTTCGCGTTTCCTGGGCCTTTCTTTCCTCTTGCCAGATCGGCGCCGATTCGCGATCTGATGGTCTTGCCTAGGGCCGGGGAACGCCGTGAACCGCGCATACAGGATCGTGCTCGACGCCTTCTATGCCTTCAACGACGACGACGGCTGGGCGATCGCGAGCCACATCGCGCTGTCGGCGCTGATGGCGCTGTTTCCGTTCCTGATTTTCGTCACCGCCTTGGCCGCGCTGTTCGGCACCAGGGAACTCGTAGATCAGACCGTATTCCTCCTGCTCGAAAGCTGGCCGAAGGAGGTGGCGGAGCCGATCTCGGCGGCGATTCACGACGTGCTCACGAACTTGCGCACCGATGCGCTTACCTTCGGCGTGGTGTTCGCGGTTTATTTCTCCTCGAGCGGAATCGAAAGCCTGCGGATCGGATTGAACCGCGCCTATAGCGTGCGCGAGACGCATCCGTGGTGGTGGACGCGAATCGAATCGATCCTCTACGTCTTCTTGGGGGCGATTTCGCTGCTGGCGCTCGCCTTTCTCATCGTGCTCGGGCCGCTGATCTGGGCGACGGCGACGAAATACGCTCCCTGGCTCGCGCCGTTCGCGGGCATCGTCGACCTCACGCGCTACGGGCTCACGGCGCTCGTGCTCGTCGTCGCGCTGATCGTGGCGCACAAGTGGCTGCCGGCCGGGCGCCGGAGCTTTCTCGAAATCGCGCCCGGGGTTCTGGTGACGCTCGTCCTGTGGATCGCGGCCGGTACGCTGTTCGGGTCGTATCTTTCCGAATTCGCCTACACCTACGTCACCTATTACGCCGGGCTCGCGTCGGCGATGATCGCGCTCGTGTTTCTCTACGTGACGGCGTCGATTTTCGTCTATGGCGGCGAGTTGAATTCGGTGATCCGCAAGCAGCACTGGGGACACTGAAGCCCTTACTTCACCAGTTTTGCGCTGACGCTCGTGCCGGCGCCGGGCGTGGGCGCAAACGACATCTCGACCTCGGCACCGTTGCCGCAAAGATCGAATTTCCAGCGTTCCGACCACGGCGTGTTGCCGTCCTTGTAGGGGTCGGTCTCACGCGTGTCGGTGACCCAGCTTTTTTCGCAGCTCGCCGGATTCACCGCCGCGGCAGCGATCCTCGCTAGGCGAATCGCGTCGCGCTGAAGCCTTGGGTCCGCCTTCGTCTCGCCCGGCAAGAGTTCAATCGCGCGCGATTTCTCGTTCTCGATAAAAAGCATCAAGTTGCGCCGGGAGCGCGGCTCGCAATCGACGAGATAACGCTCGACCCAGGAAATTGACTGCGGCGAGACCGGATAGGGAAGTGCCTCGATCAGCGCACTCAAACGATCGCCCTTGCAATCGAAGCCCGGGATATTCGCGCCGGATTTCTTGAGCGCATCCGCACGCGTGTCCGCAAATTCGTTGGAAAAAACGCGGGCGGCGATTTTGCCGCCGTAAGCCCGCGTGATGGGTTCGCGATCGGCGCGGCTGACGTCGGGGGCATTGTCGGCAAAGCCGGCGTACGAAAACGCGAGCAGCGCAATGACGAAAGCGATCGGCCGCGGCATTACGATCAGCTGCCGCTTGCCTCGATCACATCGTCGAAGGTGCGCAGCCCCGTGCGTTGCGCGTTGACGAGCACCGCCATGTTGCCGGGCTTGTGCTGGTTCTTCCACATCAGCATGTGGGCGTGAGGAATCTGCTGCCACGGCAAGACGTCGCTCATGCAGGGATCGACGCGGCGATCGAGCACGAACTGGTTGGCGGAGGAAGCCTGCTTGAGATGCGCGAAATGCGAGCCCTGAATGCGCTTTTGCCGCATCCATACATAGCGCGCGTCGAAGGTAAGGTTGAAGCCGGTGGTGCCGGCGCAAAAGACGATCATGCCGCCGCGTTTCGCCACCAAAGTCGAGACCGGGAAAGTCTGCTCGCCCGGGTGCTCGAATACGATATCGACGTCGCGCTTGCCGGTGATGTCCCAGATTGCCTTGCCGAAGCGCCGCGCCTCCTTCACCCACTCGTTATATTCGGCGCTGTTCACGTGCGGCAGCTGGCCCCAGCATTTGAATTCCTTGCGGTTGATCACGCCCTTGGCGCCGAGGCCGAGCACGTAATCGCGCTTGTCGTTGTCGGAGATGATTCCGATCGCGTGCGCGCCCGAGGCCGCCGCGAGTTGCACGCCGAACACGCCGAGGCCGCCCGAGGCGCCCCACACCAGCACATGATCGCCGGGCTTCACGATGTGCGGAGCGTGGCCGAACAGCATGCGGTAGGCGGTGGCGAGTGTCAGCGTGTAGCAGGCCGATTCTTCCCAGGTGAGATGCTTCGGGCGCGTCATCAGCTGCTGGGCCTGGACCTTGCAGAACTGCGCGAAGGAACCGTCCGGGGTTTCATAGCCCCAGATGCGTTGTGTCGGCGAGAACATCGGATCGCCGCCGTTGCATTCCTCGTCGTCGCCGTCGTCCTGATTGCAATGGACCACGACCTCGTCGCCGACCTTCCAACGCTTCACCTTGGAGCCGACCGCCCAGACAATGCCGGAGGCATCGGAACCGGCGATATGATACTCCGCC
>JBGPVT010000020.1:0-13961 GCA_041491825.1 Xanthobacteraceae bacterium
GGCACCGTGACGCTTTTCCCTCCGAACGACATCATCCGCGAGACCGGAGAAACGCGCGTCATCGATGGCGTGGAAATCGTCTTCCAAATGGCGCCGAACAGCGAGGCGCCCGCGGAATTCCACCTATATTTTCCTGCGCTCCGTGCGCTGAACATCGCGGAAAACGCAACGCACCTCTTCCACAATTTGCTTCCGTTTCGCGGCGCCGAAGTGCGCGATGCGCTTGCCTGGTCGAAATATCTGAACGAGGCGATCGAGCTTTTCGTCGGCAAGACCGATGTCTTGATGGCCCAGCACCATTGGCCGATCTGGGGCAGCGACCGCATCCGGGACTATCTGACGAAGCAGCGCGATCTGTACAAATACGTCCACGACCAGACGCTCCGTCTCATCAATCACGGCTTTACGGCGCCGGAGATCGCCGAGCAGTTGAAGCTGCCCGAAAGTCTCGCCAAGGAATGGTTCAACCGCGATTATTACGGCACCGTCCGCCACAACGCCAAGGCGATCTATCAGAAATATCTCGGCTGGTACGATTCCAACCCCGCCCATCTCGACCCGCTGCCGCCGGCGGAAGCCGCGAAAAAATATATCGAATACATGGGCGGCACCGAAGCGGTTATCCGCCGTGCGCGCGAGGATTTTCGCCAGGGCCATTATCGCTGGGTGGCGGAAGTCATGAACCGTGCCGTCTTCGCGGACCCGCAAAATCGCGAGGCGCGCTCGCTCGCCGCTGATGCGCTCGAACAGCTCGGTTATCTTTCGGAAGCGGCGACCTGGCGAAATTCGTATCTGTGCGCCGCCTTCGAACTCCGAAATGGCGTGCCGCAGCCGCGCTCGTTGACGCCGCCCGGCATGAACGCGCTCAGGGCGCTGACCATCGACATGGTGTTCGACTTTTTCGGCGTGCGCCTGAACGGCCCCAAGGCCGAGGGCAAGAAGATCGCGATCAACTGGAATTTCAGCGACACCCACCAGCAATATGTATTGAACCTCGAGAATTCCGCGCTGACCCACATTGCGAACAAACAGCTCCCGAATGCCGATGCCACGCTCACGCTCGCGCGCGCGACGCTTGACTCGATCCTGATGCGGAAGACGACTTTTCCGGAAGCGGTGCAGAAGGGCCTCGTCAAGATCGACGGCCAGCCCATGAAGCTCCTGGAGCTTTTCGGCCTGTTCGAGAATTTCAATCCGATGTTCGAGATCGTGACGCCAAAAAGCGGCTAGGCGTTTCGCCCGCTGCGCGGTTTAAATCCGCTGCGCTTGCGGCGGCCGCGCCTCCTGATGGTCCCAAAGAATATGATTGATGAACGAGGCGATGGCTTCGAGCGTCAATTCCGTCTGCTCATGATGAGGAGCGTGCCGGGCGTTCGGAACAATGATCGACTCGACCGGGCAATAGCACTCGTTTTCCGCCGTCCGAATTTGCTCGATCGTACCGTAAGGATCGTTTTCTCCTTTCACGATGAGGATAGGAACGCGGATGTGGCGCAGTTCCTCTCGTATATCGAAAGACTTGAATTGGGGATGCAGCCAAAAATCGAGCCAACCCTGTACCGTATCGTCGGCGTTGGCGTGATGCCGCTGAAGGCGCGCCCGCAAGTCGGTCGACTTGTAATCGTTGGCCGTCTTGCGAATGGCCTCGATGTTCATGTCCTCGACGAAGAAATGCGGCTCGATGAGAACGAGGCCGCGGACGCGGTGATCCTGAATGCTGCCCGCGTAGATCGCCGCAATCGATCCGCCGTCGCTGTGGCCGAGCAGGATGCCGCGCTCGAAGCCGATCGCGTCGAGTATCTTCGGCAGCACGTCGACCGCTTCGCGATGCAAATAATCCACCGGTCGCGGCAATTGCGCGGGGGACGAGCGTCCATAGCCCGTTCTTGAAAACACGAAAACGCCTGTATTTGTCGCCTTCGCCACGCGTTCGGGGAAATTGCGCCAGGTGGAGACCGAGCCCAAGCCTTCGTGCATCATGACGATGGTAGGCGCCTCCGGCGGCTTTGGGCCGAACCAGGCGTATTCGAGCGACATTTCGCCGACGGTGATTGTTGTCTGCATTAGGGTGGCCCCGCCAAAACCTTCGGAAATCTATCCGAGTTTAGCGCTAGGCGAAAATTGTCCGTTAAGCCATAATGCTTCGGGGTCGTCGCGATTGGGTATTAGGGAGCTAATCATGCTGCAACGCGTCTTCATGCCCGGCTTGTTCGCGGCCATGCTTTTCAATGCGCCGGCATTCGCGATTACCGCGAAGGAAAAAATGAAGACTTGCGAGTTCGGCGCCGAAGATCAGAAGCTCACGGGTGCCGCGCGCAAGACGTTCATATCGAAATGCATGGCGAACGAGGATAAGCCGGCCGGGAAAACGGCGGCCAAAAAAACAACGCAACAGCCGATGCAGCAGCCGGCGCAACAGCCGATTCAACCGCCCATACAGCAGCAAAAGTGATCCGGCTGTCGCCCACTCTTCTCATTTGAACGATTGCATTTACCGCGCTGTGATTTTCGGCGTCCGCAGCATCAGATGAAGGAACGCGACTTGTAACCGTCACGTCGCGGCGGTATCGTTTTTTTCGGGCCGGGGAACGCGATAGGAGGCGATTATGGGTTTGATGGACGTTCTCAACGGTATGCAGAATGGGCCGCGCGGGCAAAGCGGGCCCGGCGGCAGCGGCGGCATGTCGCCGATGACCATGGCACTCCTGGGCCTGCTCGCCTACAAGGCGATAAAAGGTCTCAGCAGCAGCCAGCCGGGCGTGAAGCCCGCAAGCGCGGGCAACAATTCCGGCGGCGGCCTCGGCGATTTACTGCCGGGCGGATTGGGCGGCCTGCTCGCGGGCGGAGCGGCCGGAAGTATCCTGAGCGGCGGCCTGAACGATCTCCTGAAGCAATTCCAGCAAAACGGCCAGGGCGACGCCGCCAATTCCTGGGTGGGCACCGGGCCGAACAAGGCGATTTCGCCGGGCGATTTGGCAAAGGTGCTCGACAACGAACAAATCAAGGCGCTGATGGCGCAGGCCGGAATCTCGCGCGATCAATTGCTGGCCGGTCTCAGCGAGCAATTGCCGGAGTTGATCGACAAGCTGACGCCGAACGGACGCTTGCCCACCGCGCAGGAATTGTCGCGCTGATCCCGACGCGCGGCGGGTTCATCACGTTGAACGGGAAAGGGTGACAATCATGAGCGGCTTTCTTTGGATCGTTCTGGTCGGCTTTGTCGCGGGCATCATCGCGCGTCTCTTGTCGCCCGGCCCGAACAACCCATCGGGTTTCATCCTCACCACCGTGATCGGTATCGCCGGTGCGTTCCTCTCGACTTTTATCGGCCAGGCAATCGGCTGGTATGGGCCCGGTCAGGGCGCGGGCTTCATCACCGCCATTGTCGGCGCGCTGATCGTTTTGTTCATCTGGCATCGGCTCGTGGCCAGGGGCGTGATCTCGGATCCGGGCGCGGGGCCAAGAGCTTAGTCCTCAATTTTCTCGTTGTGGTCGAGGCAGACCGTTATTCGGTCGCTGCGGCAACGCCCGCCAGAATTCCTATATAATGCTTTGCTTATCCCGCTTGAGGTGGCGTGAATGCAGGAATTCCGCGTCCGCTTCGTCCGCATCCCGCGCTGGCAGATCATGCTCGGCGCGGGGCTTGTCTTTACGCTGATCGTTGCGTTTTTCGTGCTGGCGCTCGGCATCTTCTTGCTGCTTCTGCCGGCGCTGGCGATCGCCGGAGCGATTTTTTACTTGTTCGGCGGGCGGCGCTCGCCGGTCGGCCGCGACGGCGCGGCGAAAGACCGTGTCATCGACGGGGAGTACCGGGTCATAGAACAGGACCGGCTCGACCATCGCCGCGATCGATCGGATTGAGAGGCCCCCCTCTTGCCAAACGAAGTGCGCGACAATGAGGATCGGCACCGCTTCGAGCTTGCGGTCGACGGTTACACGGCATTTTCGCAATACAAGCTCACGCCGGGCACCATCACCTTCCTGCACACCGAGGTGCCGAAGCAGCTCGAAGGCCACGGCATCGGCTCAAGGCTCGCGCAAGGCGTGCTCGAAGCGGCGCGAGCGCGTGGGCTGAAGGTGGTGGCGAAATGCCCCTTTATCGCCGCCTATATCCGAAAGCATGCGGAATTCCAGGATTTGTTGGTATGAGCCTGGCCGGGTTTTGATCGCGGGAGAAGCTCGATGGCGGACATGAAGCCGGCAACCGACGTGGAAGGACCGCAAGGCGAGCTTTCGATCCGCACGCTGGCCATGCCCGCCGACACCAACCAGAACGGCGACATTTTCGGCGGCTGGCTGTTGGGCCAGATGGACATCGGCGGCGGCATCTTCTCCTCGAAGGTCGCCGAGGGCCGCACGGTCACGGTCGCCATCGACGCCATGAGCTTCCGCAAGCCCGTCTATGTCGGCGACGTCGTGTCGGTTTACGCCGATCTCATTCGCATCGGGACGACGTCCATCACCGTGCATGTGGAAGCCTGGGTCATGCGCCGCGACGAATCGGACCTCGTCCACGTCACCGAGGGAAATTTCACCTATGTCGCCGTCGACGAGAACAACCGCCCGCGGCCGGTGAAGGGTGCCGCCAAGGCGTGACGCCCGCGGCTCGGTTCGTGAAGGCCAGGGGCCGCGCCGATTTGCCGGATTCGAACGTTGCGAGGCGCGCTACCATGAAAGCGATGGTGTTGCACGAAATCGGAGCCCAGCTTCGGCTCGAGGAGCGCTCTCTGCCCAAGCCGGGCCGCGGCGAAATCCGCCTGCACGTCGAGGCCTGCGCCGTCTGCCGCACCGACCTGCACGTCGTGGACGGGGATCTGCCACAACCCAAATTGCCGCTCGTGCCCGGCCACGAAATCGTCGGCCGCATCGATGCGATCGGCGAGGGCGTCGACGGGTTCGAAATCGACCAGCGCGTCGGCGTTCCCTGGCTCGGTCACACCTGCGGCCATTGTCCCTATTGCCGATCGGACCGCGAGAACCTTTGCGACCGGCCGCAGTTCACCGGCTACACGCGCGACGGCGGCTTTGCTTCGCATGTCGTCGCCGACGCCGCCTATGCGTTCGATCTCGCGAATTTCGGCGATCCGGCCGCGGCGGCGCCGCTGATGTGCGCGGGCCTGATCGGCTGGCGCTCGCTCGTTGCCGCGGGCCCGGCCAAGTCGATCGGCCTGTACGGCTTTGGCGCCGCCGCCCACATCATCGCGCAAGTTTGCGTGTGGCAGGGACGCCGTGTTTCTGCATTTACGCGCAGAGGCGATGAAGCCGCGCAGGAATTCGCGCGTTCGCTGGGCGCGACCTGGGCCGGCGGCTCGGAAGAAACGCCGCCCGAGCCGCTCGATGCCGCGATCATCTTCGCGCCGGTGGGCGCGCTGGTGCCGGCGGCGTTGAAAAACGTAAAGAAGGGAGGCCGTGTCGTCTGCGGCGGCATCCACATGAGCGACATACCGGGCTTTCCCTATCGGCTTCTCTGGGAGGAGCGGCAAGTTGTCTCGGTCGCCAATCTCACGCGCAAGGATGCGGTGGATTTTCTGGCGATTGCCCCGAAGGCGGGGGTGAAGACGACGACCGTGCGGTATCCATTACCGGCCGCCAACGAAGCGCTCGCGGATTTGCGCGATGGCAGGCTGCAAGGCGCGGCCGTATTGGTTCCGTGAATTGGCAAGATCGTGCAATTTGACCGGCAGCGCGGTTCGATTGACACTGGCGTTTCATGAAACGTCCGCCGCTTGCGGCAGGCGGCGCAAAATAAAGGGCAGGGATGGAATCGCGGATTTTTGAAGGGCTGAAAGTAATCGATTGCGCGACCTTCATCGCGGCACCCGCCGCCGCGACAGTGCTCTCCGATTTCGGCGCCGAGGTAATCAAGATCGAGCAACCGGGCGCCGGTGACCCTTACCGGTTGCTGCCGCAGCTTCCCGGCTATCCGGCAAGCCCGCACAACTACGTGTGGCTGCTTGATTCACGGAACAAGAAAAGCCTCGCGCTCGATCTTTCCAAGCCCGAGGGGCAGGCGGTGATCCACCGGCTCGCGGCGGCGGCCGACGTCTTCATCACCAATTACCCGCCCGAGGTGCGTGCGCGCCTTGGCGTTGCCTACGAAAAAATCGCGCCGCTGAACGAGCGGCTGATCTACGCCTCCTTCACCGGCTACGGGGAAATCGGCGAGGAGGCGAACAAGCCGGGCTTCGACTCGAACGCCTGGTGGGGCCGCTCGGGGATGATGGACCTCGTGCGCCCCGACATGAGCGGGCCGCCCGCGCGCTCATTGCCCGGCATGGGCGACCACGCCTCCGCCATGTCGTTGTTCGGCGGCATCGTCACCGCGCTCTACCGGCGCGAGCGCACCGGCAAGGGCGGCAAGGTCGCGACCTCCTTGATGGCGAACGGCGCGTGGTCGAACGGTTGCTTCGTGCAGGCGCGGCTCTGCGGCGCCAAGTTCAAGCCGCGGCCGCCGCGCGAGGATGCCCTCAACGCGCTCACCAACCACTATCGCTGCCGCGACGGACGCTGGCTTATTCTTTCGGTTCTAAACGAAGAGCGGCAATGGCCGGTGTTCGCCCAATGCATCGGCCGCGGCGACCTCGTGAACGATCCGCGCTTCGCCGACAAGAAGAGCCGCCACGCCAATGCGCGCACGCTCGTCGAGATCTTCGACGAGGCCTTCCTTGCCAAGGACCTCGCGGAGTGGCGAAAAATTCTCGACTCTACGGGCCTCGTCTTCGGCGTGGTCGCGACCGTCGACGACATGCCGGACGACAAACAGATGCGGGTGAGCGAGGTGCTGGTTCCGTTCGAGAACGACACCATGCTCACCGTCAACAGCCCGGTATGGGTCGAGGGCGGCGCCAAGGTGCCGCCGCGCCGCGCGCCGGAGGTCGGCGAGCACACCGAGGAGGTGCTGCGCGCGGCGGGTTATAAGCCCATGGAGATCGAACAGCTGAAAGCGCGCGGCGTGGTCGCGTAAGCGCAAGGGAAATCCATGATCGACATTTCGGAACAAGGCGAGATCGCCGTTGTCACCTTGCGGCACGGCAAGGCGAACACGATGGATGTCGAATTTTGCGAGGCCATCGCCGCGCGCTTCGAGGAATTGAAGAAATCGAAGGCGAAGGCGGTTGTGCTGACCGGAGAGGGCAAGATTTTCTCCGCCGGGGTCGATCTCGTGCGCGCGCTCGACGGCGGGGCGGACTATTTTCACAAGTTCCTGCCGGCGCTGAGCAAGGCGTTTGTGACGGTGTTCTTCTTTCCGAGGCCGGTTGTCGCCGCGGTCAACGGGCACGCGATCGCCGGCGGCTGCGTGCTCGCCTGCTGCGCCGACCGCCGCTTGATGGCGAAGGGCGCGGGCCGCATCGGCATTCCGGAGCTTCTCGTCGGCGTGCCGTTTCCCACCGTCGCGCTCGAAGTGATGCGCTTCACCATCGCTTCGCGCTTCATTCAGGACGTGTTCCTGACCGGCGCCACCTATCCGCCGGAGGAAGCGCTGCCGCGCGGGCTCGCCGACGAGATCGTCGAGCCCGGCGATCTCATGCAGCGCGCAGTCGCGGCCGCCGAGCATTTCGCCGCTATCCGCACCGACGCCTTCGCCATCACCAAATTGCAGCTCCGCCAGTCCGTCGCCGACCGCTGCGCGCGCGAGGCGGAGCGCTTTGAAACCGTGATCAACGAGCTGTGGTGCGCGCCGGAGGCCTTCGAGCGCATTCGCGCCTATGTATCGCGCACCTTCAAGAAGGTGTGAGAGCGGGGCGAGGCGTCTACCCCAGTCCCACAGTCGCGAGCGACTTGCGCAAGCCGTCGCTATCATAGAGCTTGGAAAGCAGCGCGATCGGCGCGCCTTTTTTTAATTCGCCGGCGAGCGTCTTGTCGCCCGCGCCGGTGGAGATCACGATTGGCAGGCTCGGCTTCAGCGCCCTGAGCTCTTTCGCGAGCTCGTCGCCCTTGCCATCCGGCAGATTGATGTCGACGATCGCGGCGGTAAGATTCGCCATCTGGTCTTTGGCGAAGGCGAGCGCCGCCGCGGCGGTCGCCGCTTCCTCGACCTTGAAGCCGAACTCGCGCAGCGTTTCCGCCGTCGCCGCCGCGATCAGAGCCTCGTCCTCCACCAAGAGGATCGTTCCCTTGCCGGTCATCTCGAATTCCTTCAGCGCTTCATCGGCGAACTCGCGGCCATTATAGTCCCTCGGCGGCCTCGTCGGTAAAAAGGAAACGAATGCCGAAATGGACGTTCAAAAGCCCGAAGCGTAACGGCGCTGAATCTTTATCGCAGCGAAGCGACATTGGATGTCGACTTCAGCTCCACAATGCAGCGACCCTTGGCGGTCGGAACGGTTGGAGAGATGTCGGGGCTCAAACCCGATTCGCATCCTTCCATTGACGGCTGTTTGTCGCCGCCCGGCGCTCGCGTTTTCTCGACCGGTACGCGCTCGACTTGCGACTCGGCGGTTTCGCGAATCGTTACTTCGGGCAGCAAGATATTTTTCGTCACCACGGTCACGTTCGCCACCGGGTCGGTACTGAACAGCACCCGGCCTTCACGGTCGCGATAGACGATCGCGGCATCGTGCACGCCGATCACTTCGACGACGGCGATACGCTTTTCGCCGGCCTGCGCCGATATGT
Source organism: Xanthobacteraceae bacterium (assembly GCA_041491825.1). GTDB lineage: Bacteria > Pseudomonadota > Alphaproteobacteria > Rhizobiales > Xanthobacteraceae > Palsa-892. The sequence goes on from JBGPVT010000020.1 coordinate 8,617, forward strand.
TCGCAGGCATGCGATCCGCCTTGGCCGATCGGTCGACGGAATGCGGCGCGGTAACGATGGTAAAAATCGTCGCGGCGGCGGTTGCAACGCCGATTGCAAACCCGCCCGCGACGCCGGGGGTGAAGCGCAACATCGGGGCTCTCCAGAATGGTCGACAGCCTCTCAAGCTTTGCTTTCGGCTGGGGGCTGTCTTCTCACGCCGATAACGCGGCTCGCACCGGTTAGGTTCCTGCCGCCGCCCGCGGCCGCTCGGGCGCAGGAACCGGAGAGCCGCCGCGGCGTTACCCTGGCAACCGGCCTCCTTTCCCCTCCCCCGCAAAGGCCGGTATTTCGGGTGTGGCCGGCGTTTGTTGGCCACACCCGATCTTCTTCAACTTTGATGGAATTTATCGCGGCTTCAGCTGGCGGCTCGCTGTTCGCGCCGCTTGGCGTTGCGTTCAAAAAAAAGCGCCTGGCTGATCACGGCGGAAACGGTCGCCGGCTGGAATGGCTTGGGGATGAGGAAAGCCGGCTCTGGGCGCTCGCCGGTGAGGAAACGCTCGGGATAGGCCGTGATGAAAATGACCGGCACTTCGAACGATTTCAAAAGCTCGTTCACGGCATCGAGGCCGGAGCTGCCGTCGGCAAGCTGGATGTCGGCGAGGATGAGGCCGGGCGCCTTGGTCTTGGCGAGCCGCACCGCCTCGCGATGCGTGCGCGCGATGCCGAGAACGTTATGCCCGAGGTTCTCGACGAGCCCTTCGATATCGACGGCGATCAGCGGCTCGTCCTCGATGATCAGCACCTCGGTCGCGATCTCGGCCGCCAATTCCTTGCCCGCCTCATCGAGATAATCGCGGAGCGTCGGCACGTCGACGTTGAGGATCTCGGCCGCTTCTTTCTCGGAAAAGCCTTCAAGCGCCACCAGCAAGAAAGCTTGCCGCATGCGCGGCGTGAGCTGCGTCAGGCGCTTTTCGACGGGCAGGCGCGAGGCGTCCGGATTGGGGACGTTTTTGTTTTTCTCGGCGAGCGAGTCCCAAACCTTCGTGAACGCGCGGTATAGGGCCACCCGTGGCTCGCGGCCGCCGGGGAAGCTTTCCGGCTCCTCCAGCATGGCCTCGAGGACGGCCGTCACATAGGCGTCGCCCGACTTTTGGCTGCCGGTCAAAGCCCGCGCATAACGGCGCAGGAAGGGCAAATGTTGGGCTATAATTTCGGATTTTGACACGAAAAACCCCCTCCGCTGAGAGATCAGTATGCCTAACCCCCTCACGGAAAAAAAGTTCCCGATGAGGGAACCCGAGCGGCGGACATGACGTTAAAGACTAGATATTAGGCCGTATAGCCTTTGGGGAAATCCCGTTGGATGGACGGCGGGATGGCGAGGGTTGGAAGTATGAAGCACAAGCAGGGCAAGGCCGGGCCGGCTGCGTCTTCTTCCGGTTCTGGTGACGGCAAGGAAGGGGGCGGCCCGAAGGGGGCCATCGACCGGGAAGGCCAGATCAAGCTCGGTATCCTGATCCGCAGAATGTACGAAGCGGACCTTCAGAAGCAGGCCCCTGAAAACATCACCGATCTGGTGAAGCAATTCGATAAGGCCAAGCAACCCGACGAGGACTCGCGTTCATGAGCCTCGACGACCAGACCCGCGACTCGATCCTGGCCGCGATACCCAACTTGCGGGCGTTCGCCATATCGCTGTCCGGGAACGTCGATCGCGCGGACGATCTCGTTCAGGAGACCATTCTGCGAGCGCTCGCCAACATCGATTCGTTTCAAACGGGAACGAACATGCCGGCCTGGCTTTTCACCATCCTGCGTAACCTGTTCCGCTCCGAATATCGCAAGCGCCGGCGCGAAGTCGAGGACGCGACGGGCATGTATGCCGAAAGCATGAAGTCGCAGCCCGAGCAAGGAAGCCGGCTAGAATTCGAGGAGCTGCGCACGGCACTCGCGCAGTTGCCCGACGATCAGCGCGAAGCAGTGATTTTGGTGGGGGCGTCCGGCTTTTCGTACGAGGAAGCGGCCGCGATTTGCGGATGCGCCGTCGGCACCATCAAGAGCCGTGTCAACCGCGCACGCAACCGGCTTGCCGAATTGATGTCGATCGAGGATCTCGATGATTTCGGCCCCGATCGGGAAACCCGCGCGGTGCTGACGGCCGACAATTAGCCGGCGGTTCGGAGCGGGCCGTCGCCTGTACCCGCGCCATCGCAATGAATGGGGAACTAATGGCGCATATCCGCGTTATCGAACTACAAATTCATGACTTAGGGGAGAGTAAAATGCGAATCCTGCTTGGAATCATTATCGGCGTCTTCTTCACGATCGGCGTTGCTTATGTCCACGACGCCACCATCAATCCAAATCCGCCGGCGTCCAGCTCGGCAACGATCGAGCGGCCCATGGTCAATTGGGACGTGGTGACCGTGAATTGGCAGGATATCAAGGCGCGCGTGAACGCGGGATGGCGCAAGCTCCAGTCCATCGGCTGAACAGTCTCGCCACGCGGGACGCAAATAAAAATGGGCGCACGAACGTGCGCCCGTTTTTTGTTCGATTTAATGGGAAGCGATAGCCTCCGCCAAACGATTGATCTTGGCGGCCATGATGAAATCGTTGTCGTGCAACCCTTTTATTTTATGGGTGTGCATCGAGACGGTTACGTAACCCCAACCGAAATGAATATCCGGATGATGGCCTTCGGCTTCGGCGAGCTCGCCGATCTTGTTGACGAATGCCATCGCCCCCTTGAAGTTCGGGAAGCGAAAGGTGCGCTCGATGCGGCGGGCATCGTCCATGAGCGCCCAGGAGGGTGCTTGTGCGAGGAGCTGTTTCGCCGCGGAAGCCTCAAGCGGCGGAATCCCGCCGCGGCAGGGAATGCAGGTCTTGTCGGCGAGGTTTGCGGCCATTCAAGAAACCTCTCGATGGAACCGGCTACCGCGCGCGTGCCGCCGCCGCGATGTTGATCAGACCCTGACCGGACGCGGTGTGCCCCCGGATGGTCCGCCCGTCTTTTGCTCCAACTCCTCAAGCGACCGTTGGTTCGGCTCGACGCCCCAGAAATAGACGGCGGCGATCTGAATGACGACAAGCACGACCATCAAGGCCATCACGCCCGGCATTTTGTAGTTGGTCGCGAGATACAGCACGATAAACGGCACAAAAATCTGCGCGGCGCGGCCCAGCGTGTTGCAGATGCCGTTACCGCGCAGCCGCACCTCGGTCGGGAACAATTCGGGCGTATAGACGCCGAAAAGAATCGCGACCTGAACGTAGATCGCAAGGATGAGCGCGAAGCCGACCGTTAGGATAACCGCCGCAGGCGTTGCCGCCGTGAAGGTCGCGTAGACGATGCCGAGCACGATGGTCGCGATCGACCCGCCAATGATGCTCCAGCGCCGCCCGATGAAGTCGGCGCAGAAGGCGCCGACCGCGCACCCAAGCGGGGATGCGACCGCGAGCACGAGGATGTAGTCGAACGAGCGCGAGATCGTGAGCCCTTGCTGCAAGAAGAAGGTCGGCAGCCACTGCACAAATCCGAAAATGAGCGTGTTGATCGTGATCAGCACCCAGCAGCCGACGAGTAGCCGCTGCAAGAGCGGCGGCTTGAACAGCGATGACAGACCGGCCTGCATCACAGGCGCCGCAGCGGCAGGCGCCGGTAGCGCGCCCGCGGTCGCGGCTTCCTTCTCGATTTCGGCCATCAACGCTTCCGCTTCCGCGGTGCGGCCTTTCGATTCCAGCCAGCGCGGCGATTCCGGCAGGTTCTTCCGCAGATACCAGACGACCAACGCGCCGAGGCCGGCGACGATGAACATCGGACGCCAGCCGAAATTGGGAATGACGAAATACGCAATCAGCGCGGTGGCCGGCAGGCCGCAAACGACGAGAAAGGCCATGAACGACAGCCAGCGCCCGCGCGACTTCGGCGGCACGAATTCCGTGAGCGTCGAGTAGCCGACGACGATTTCAGCGCCGAGTCCCAAACCCATCACGAAACGCGCCCAGTTGAGCTGCGTCATGTCTTGCGCGGCGGCCGCCGCCAGCGAGGCGAGCCCGAAGATGAGAAGGTTCACCTGATAGGTGAAACGGCGGCCATATTTGTCGCCGAGAAAGCCGGTGACGAGCGCGCCGATGGTCATGCCGATAAACGTCTTCGAGATGAAATCGGCGACGAGGGGCGGCGTCGAGAAACCGGACTGCAGAAGCGAGGGCAGCACATTGGTGCCGACATAGAGGTCGTAGCCGTCGAAGAACATGCCGGCGCCGACGAGCCAGAAGATGCGTTTGTGAAAAGACGAAATCGGCAACCGATCGAGGCGTGCGCCAGCGTTCACGGTACGAGCCATCGAATTTCTCCCCCTCGGGCAACGATTATGTTTGATCCGAACCCGTCACGGCCGCGCTTATTCCGTTTGAGCGCTTGACGGACGGTAGCGATTGCTGCCCTTGCTTGTCAGCATAGGGTCGGCGGAGAAGTCCGGCAAGGCGAACGTGAAAAATCGAACTCAATATTTATTCCGCAACGCAACTTATTTCTTCGCCGCATGGACTGGGTCGCCGATTGAACGGAGAATGGGCAAAAGCAAGTCTCTGACCCGAAACGGGGCAAACCGCCGATGAACATAGAGCCGCTGACCACGGCGAAAACGACCGCGGCTCGCGCCGGCGCCGGGCGCGATTTGGTCGTCATACATTCCTTGCTGACCGACCGGCATGCCTTCGATCCGGTGCTTCCCGGCTTATCGGCGCGTTTTCGCGTGACCTTGCTCAATCTTCCCGGCTTTCACGGCTCGAAGCCGGTTGCGGCATCGATCGATGCCTATGGGGAGTGGGTGCGCGAGGCTTTCGATGCCTTCGGCATCGGCCGCGACGCGATCCTGATTGGAAACGGATTCGGCGGCACGGTAGCGCTCGCCTTCGCGCTCGCGCATGGCGAGCGGCTGGCGAAGCTCGTGCTTTGCGACGTGGCGCCGGGTTTTCCCGAGGAAGGCAAAAAGGCATTCCGTGTCATGGCGGCCAAGGTCGCGGAAGGCGGCATGGGAGCGATCGCGGAGATCGCCGCGAACCGGGTATTTCACGCGGCTTACCTCGCGGCGCATCCCGATGCCGTGAACGAACGCAAGGCCGTTCTTCTGAAGATCGATCCCGCGGCTTTCCAAGCGGCTTGCACAAGTCTGGTCGGAGCCGATCTCGTTCCTTCGCTGCAAAAGCTGGGTGTTACGGCGCTCGTTATTTATGGCGAACTCGATCAAGCGACGCCGCCGGCGCTAAACAAGCTGATTGCTGCGCGCGCGCCCGGCGCGCGTTTCGTCGAACTCGCCGGTTGCGGGCATTGTCCGCCGCTCGAACAACCGCGAGAA
>JBGPVT010000021.1:0-13849 GCA_041491825.1 Xanthobacteraceae bacterium
ATCCTCCGCCTCCGCGGCGCTGCGCCCGATGCGCGCAAGTTTGCCCTTATAGTAGGCCCGCAAGTTGGCACTGAGCCGAGTGAGAAGGGTGCGATAGGCAACGGCGTCGCCGCCGAGGCCCGCCCTCATCAACGCTCTGAGCTCAACCTCATTCGCGGCCATATACGTCTTTCTCTGTTATTCGTAAGCGAGCGGCCTTTGGTTACAAAGGAAACAGATCGAAGGCGCGGATCAGCCCTTCGAGTTCCGTCAACTTCGATAAAACAGTCTAAAGGTCCTAGGCATCGCGGGAATTGATCCAACGCAAAGCAGAACTCGCCCGCGATCCACGGTCTGCGGCTGCTCAGATGTGAGGCATCCTTGCCGCGCAAAAAATCCGTGAGCCCCTGTAACCGATCCGCCCGTTGTTCCGAACTCATAGGCAGAGAGAGCGCATGGAGCGCTTTCCAGCCAAAAGGAGTGGGCCATGTTGAGGAAATCTCTTGTCGCAGCCGCGTTCTTGCTGCCGCTTATTGCCCTTCCGGCCGCGTCCAACGCCGGTTCATCGAATACGGCCGTGTCTCAGCAGATTGCTCCTGACCAGGGGTATCAGTGGGTTTATCGCGGCGGGCCGAAGGCGACGCCGTCGTGGGAGAAGAAGTAAGTGACTGAACTATCCGGGCGGCATTGCGCGAAATTCACTCGCCAATGCCGCCGGTCGGAGTGACGGCTGCGCCGTCGATAGCGACGACGGCAGATCGAGATCAGCGGTTCTGGAGCGCTCTTCAGACAAAGGGGCAGGCCATGCTGAAATTTATTCTCGCAGTCGCGTTGCTGCTGTCGCTTGTTGCCCTTTCGGAACCATCCACCGCTGGCTCACAAGTCTCGAACAGGAACACGGCCTTCTCGCCGGAGGCGCGTTTCATCGGTCCGCAGGCTGCACCGATGGCTGGAGTGGGGCATCGCTGGCGTTATGGCGGCGAGATGAAGCCGCTATTATCGTGGTAACTCAAAAAGAGACCTGGCGATCTTTGTACGGAGTAGAGAGGCGTGCTGTGACTGACGAAGGATCCCAGCATTTTCTCGGCTCGAAACTCGGTTGGGCCGTGACCCTCATCCTGGCGGCGCTGGGCGCCTATTTGCTTTGGACGCATACCGGGCACGTACTGACCGCGGTGCCTTACCTAATCCTGCTCGCTTGCCCGTTGATGCACCTATTCGGACACGGGCACGGACATAGCCACAAATAGGAGCCTAGCCATGAAAAAAGGATCCCACTGCTTACGGCCCGTGCAACTCGGCTTGAGCCTCGGCGTCTTTCTTGTCGTCGGGTATCTTGCTTGTCTGGCGCTTGCCCTCATCGTTCCCGATCGCGGCTTGCATCAACCCTGGCTGCAATTCTATCCCGGCTTCGCCTGGACCGCGCCGGGAATGTTGCTGGGCCTCGCGGAGAGCTTCATCTACGGCTTCGTCTCGGGCTTGATCTTCGCTCCGATTTTCAACTTCTTCGGTGCAGCCCGGGCGGCCTAATCGGCTCGCTTCTCCGACCGGAAAAGATTGTTGGACGATGTTTTCGGTAGGACAGGAATATCCGCTTGTGGCACTTAGCGGACGTGCCGACCCATCCGCCGAATGTCCGTTATCGGGGGGAGGCGGACCCCACGACCGGCGCCTACCAATCTCGATTTCGGACTGGCGGGCGGCGCTATCGAGGACCCGACCAAAGATCGCCAGCACTTGGAGTGCAAGGTTTGTGACGCCAAAACGGAGCTGCCAGCGATGACAGATTAGCGCGCTGGCTTCTGGCATCGTGCGGTTTTAATCGCAGCACCTTACGCTTTTTTCAGCTTATACTCGCGGGGCGCGCTGTGCAGGGATCGAAATGATTTGCCACAGGGGGTCCAGGTGACCGCGATTCTGTTCGTAATCGCAATTTCCTCAATTTTATTGGGGCAAATCCTCGGCTATGTGGGCAAGAAAAAACCTTCAGCCGACAAATTCATGTTTGCTTGCTGGATCATTACCGCCCTGTCCACCATCGGAGCATTTTCGTTGAATCTCAAAGAAGCTAAATTTTTCGGAGCAGAGATCGCGGCGGCGCTTTATTCCTTATTCGGAGGGAGTTGAAGTTACGCGGCGACGTGAAGGAGCCGCGGCACTGATGAAGCCAGCCAGCGAGGACATATTGCAGAAATGGCCGGGGTGCCGCTTGTGGCAATAAAGCGGACTTAGCGCGGGAGCATCGTCACTTCCGCTTTTGACCCACAACGGACGTCGAACCGGCTAGCCTGTCTTCTCTCCCAGAGGCAAGGCGACAACGCTCGCCGCGCTTATCATCGGCTATTACGGAAAAATGCCGGCAGGCGCTTTGGGGTAGGCCGCCCTGATGCGCGCTATTTCCTTTTTGCCGTCGCAATCGGCCTCGCTACAGGGTTGATCCAACACCTTCCAGCCGGTTCCATCGTTGCGAAGCAACGCGCTTTCGCTTTCGTAATGGCTCTTGCCGTCGGGCGATTGCGGATCAGTCATTAGCCAGGCCCAGCCATTCTGCACCTTCAGATAGCGCACCACGAACACGCGGTCGTGGATGTCTCCCAGCGCGCGCATGGCGTCAAAGATCGCCTTGCGCTCCTGGCTGCCTGCCACAGGCGTATAGGGGGCCTCTTGCGCATAGGACGGGCCTGCCGACAGAATCAGTGATACCCAAACGAGCCCGGCGAAGACGATGCGGGCACTCTTGCCGAGCTCATGCCGCTGCAACGAATGGAACCTACGCATTGATCTCCTCGCGGGCTTTTTCGCTCCGTGACTATCGGCCGCACGTCACATGCCGGAAGCCCTTGCAGAAATCGCCATCGCAATAGCGACCGTCGCCGATCACATAGGTGTGCCCCGCTGCGAAGACGTCCCAGCCGGTCGCCCGCGAAAAGCCTCTCCTTCGACAGAACTGATGCGCACCCTCCCAACCGCAGCCATTTGCCCACACCGCACACCAGTCGACGCTGGCATCGTGCGAGCGCGGAAAGTCGAAGCGTTGCCCGGCTTGCGCCAACTGAATCATCGAACTCCCTGCCGCGGACTGCGCCGTGGCCGCGGCATTCATGACTTGGCTTGCCGATGCCACCGCGCCGATGAGAACGATGCCCATGCTCAAAAGCGCGCCCCTAATAATTTTTCGCATTCTGTATCTCCCGTGCGACAAAACGCCTCTATGCAATGACGAGAGGCGCGCGAACGTTAGCAGCAATTCAGAACGAGACAAGTTGGCCCTGCGGCAGGGAATCTCCTCATCCTGATGATCCGGCACGAGTTGATTTAGGTCGGAGACCCCGCTCTTGGCACATTCCGGAAGTGCCGCACGGCGCGATCTTCAGTGCCGCACTTGCCGAAGGCACGTTCCCGCGCCGATGCCGTCTCGAAAAAAAGTGCGCGGTCCCCGCGGGGAGCGTCGGGGACCGCGCGATGCCGTTCCGGGGAGCGGAAACGGCACTGACGCGAGCCGGACCCGGGTCCAGCTCGCGCCGAACTCGACTTAGAACGGCAAGATCACATCGGTGATCTGCTGCCCCCAACGCGGCTGCTGCACATCGGTGATCTGCCCGCGGCCGCCATAGGCGATGCGGGCCTGCGCGATCTTGGTGGAATCGAGCGTGTTGTCGTTCTCGATGTCCTCGGGCCGCACGATGCCGGCGACGATCAATTCGCGTAGCTCGAAATTGACGCGCACTTCCTGCTTGCCCTCGATCACGAGATTGCCGTTCGGCAGAAGCTGCGTGACGACGGCGGCGACGCTGGTTTTCAACGCCTCCGAGCGGTTGACCGAGCCCTTGCCGTCGCTGGAAGCGGTGGAATCCGCGGTGAGCAGGCGGCCGGGCACGGGCGTCTTGGTCAGCGGTATTTTTTTCAAGCCGAACAAATTGTCGATTCCGGAATCTTCCTTGTTCTGCCGGCTGCGTTGCGTTTCGTTGGCGAACTGGGCGCTGTCGGTGATGTTCACCTTGATCGTGAGAATGTCGCCGATCTGATGCGCGCGCTGGTCCTTGAAGAAGGCGCGCGAGCCGTTGCGCCACAGCGAGTTCGGATTGTAGGCCGCGGGCATCGGCTCCGGCATCGGCATGTTCACGGGCTTGTAGCCCTTCGCCGCGGTCGGATTGTCGACGGCCGCGAGCTTCGGCGTGGCGCCGATCGACGCCAGACGATCGAGATAGGCGCAGCCGCCGAGCGCCGAAGCCGCGAGCGCTGCGAGAGCGGCGGATGAAAGACGGGAACGAAGCGACATGACTACCTCACGGCATCTGATAAGGGGGACGCACTCATTTCACGGAACCGGTGGCTTCGAGGTCGGCGGCGCGCGCGGTTTGCGCGCGCGCGATGATGACGCGGCCTGGGCCGTCGACCGTCGCTTGCACGACGCGCTTCGATTGCGGATTGAGAACCTGCACGAGATCGCCTTGCGTGCCGGCTTCCAACGCCTTCGCCTGCACCGTCAGCCGCACGCCCGGAGTTTCGAACACGAGCGTCACCGGATCGCCGCGGCCGACGAGTTCGGGCTTCATCAGATCGGCCGGGCGCAGGAACTGGCCGGCGCGGAGCTCGCGGCGCGCGGCGAGACCGAGGGCGGCATTGGCCCGCCGGATCGCATCGGCGACTTCCGCCTTCGGGCGGCGCTCGATCAAAATGTCGTTGTCGCGGATCGTTTCGCCGCGCGTGAGCGCGCGGGCGAGCGTCACCACCTCGGCGGTCTCATAGAGCGCGCCGGAAATGCGCACGGGCTTGCGGCGGAGCGAGGCGCTGCCGGGGACGTCGACGATCGCCTCGAAACGCTGCGAGCGCTGATCGAAGGAGAATTGCGAAAGCCGCGGCGTTTCCGCGGCGTTGGGCTCGATTGCGAGCACGCGCACATAGGTGTCGAAATTGACGGCAAGGTCCTTCGCCTCGCCGAAGCCGTATTGACGGGCGGCGGCGTCGGCGACGGCGCGCGCGAGTTCCGGCAGCGCGATGGTGCGGCTTGCGCGCAGCACCACGACTTCCGAAAACCCGTGCGTGTCGAACACGGAAAGGCCCTGGCCGCGCGCGGCCTCGATCACGCGGTAGACCTGGATGGTGCCGCTGGTGCCGAGCTCGGGCGCGCGGAAGAGGGGTGCGGCGGCGTTCTCGCCGGCGTTGTCGATGAGGTCGCCGAGCCGGACGAAGTCGCCGTTAACGGTGACCTCGGCCTTGAGCGAGGGCATCGCCGGCTTTTCTGCGGCGGCGGCGCCGGCGAAGAGCGCGAGCGCCGCGATGGCGGCGGGAAGCAAACGTATGAAGCGCATGATCCGGTTCTCCTCAGCGCATCATGTTGGCGGTCTGCTGCAGCATGTCGTCCGCCGCCGTCACCACCTTGGCGTTCATGGCGTAGGCGCGTTGCGCCGTAATCAGGTCGGATATTTCGGTGACGGCATTGACGTTCGCCTGCTCGAGCTGGCTTTGCAGCAGCGTGCCCATGCCGTCGACGCTCGGATTGCCGTTCTGCGGCGGGCCGCTGGCGGCGGTTTCGAGAAAGAGGTTGTCGCCGATCGCTTCCAGCCCCGACTTGTTGACGAAACGCGCGAGCTGAATCTGGCCGAGCACGGTCGAGGCGGTCTGGTTCGGCAACAGCGCCGAAACCTCGCCCTGCTGGTTGATCGAGATGTTGCTCGCGTTTTGCGGGAAGGTGATGGCGGGATCGACGAGATAGCCCTCGGGCGTGACGAGGCGGCCCTGATCGTCCATCTCGAAGGAGCCCGCGCGCGAATAGGCCGTGCGGTTGTCGGGCATGAGCACGCGGAAGAAGCCCTCGCCGCGGATCGCGACGTCGAGCTCGCGGTCGGTCGGCAACAGGCTGCCCTGGGCCATGATGCGCGGCGTGCCGGAGGTCTTCACGCCGGCGCCGATATCGAGGCCGATCGGCAGCTTGGTGCCCTGAGCGGAGGTGTTGGAGCCGACGCGGCGGAGGTTCTGGTACATGAGATCCTGGAATTCGGCGCGCTGGCGCTTGAATCCCGTGGTCCGCATGTTGGCGATGTTGTTCGAGATGACTTGAACGTTCAGTTCTTGTGCCGCCATTCCGGTGGCGGCGGTGTAGAGTGCGCGCATGGTTGTTCTCCCCTACCGATGCGTTAAGAAGCGGGAACGTCGGCGAGCTTGTTGATCGCCGTGCTGCGAAGATCCTGGGTGCGGTTCATCAGATTGGCGAGCGCGGCGTAGGCGCGCGTGACCTCGATCATGCGACCCATTTCGGCGACCGGCTGTACGTTCGATTTTTCGACCATGCCCTGCTGCAGGCTGGTGTCGGCGGTCGCGGGTTGCGGCTGCTGGCCCGGCGCGGAATAAAGGCTCAAGCCTTCCTTCGTGAGCCGCTGCGGATCGGCGAAGCGCACGAGGAGGAATTTTCCGCGGTCGGCGATCTGGTTGCCGTTCATCGCCGAAATCGCGCCATCGCGCGCAATCAGAATATCGGCGTCGTTCTGGTCGAACTGGATCGGACCCTGGGCGCCGCGAACGCGGTAGCCCTCGCTCGTCACCAGCTCGCCGTTGGCGTTCCGCGAGAGCGCGCCGTTTCGCGTGTAGCGCTCGCCCGCCGGCGTATCGACGACGAGGAAGCCGTCGCCGCTGATCGCGACGTCGAGCGGGCTTCCAGTCTGCGCCAGCGGTCCTTGCGAGAAGTCGGCGATCGTCGCGCGGTCCTGCACGAAGGATACGCGGCGGTCGGCGAGCGGAAAGGAGTCCGCGCGCGCGGGCGAGGAAAGATATTCCTCGAATTGAACGCTCTCGCCCTTGAACCCGTTGGTGTTGATGTTGGCGATATTGTTGGCGATGACGTCGAGCTCGCGCTGAAGCGCGACCTGCCGCGACAGTCCGACTAAAAGGGCGTTGTCCATGCCCATCTCCCCTTCGAGGCCGCAAGCTCCCCAGCTCGGCCTCGCCCATTCCTTGGCAGGAGACGTGCCAACTCGGATTTCTATTTTATCTCAATGACTTATCTGAAAATGGCGGATCGGGCGGGCGGGCAGGATCGGCCGCAGCGGCAGGAAAGGCCCGGCAAAAATTGCCGCCGATAAACAATCGTTAACCATCCTTACCTAGCGTTTACGCGACTGAATCGGTTTTCCGCGCAGCGAGCGCGGGTTTTGCGATTTGCAAAGAAAAGGGTCGCGGACATGGCGGACGCCAAGGCGGCGGTGAGCGGGGCGGAAGTCGGCGAAGCGGAAGACGGCGAGCCGAAGGCGAAAGCCTCCTTCTTCGCCAGGATCAAAGGCCTCGCCGGCCGCCTTCTCGGCCTCAACAAATTCGTGCTGATCGGGGCTTGCGCCGCACTTGTCCTGGTTCTCGCCGGCGGTGGGTATTTCGTCTTCAGCGGTCACAAGCCTGCGGACGGCGCCAAGGCCATGCCCAAGTCCGTCTTCTACGACCTCCCCGACATGACCGTGAACCTCTCGGCGACGCCGGAGCGGCCACAATATCTGCGCGTGAAGATCACGCTCGAGGCCGAGGACAACGGCGTGATCGACGCGGTGAAGCCGGTGATGCCGCGCATCGTCGACGCGTTTCAAGTGCATTTGCGCGAGTTGCGGGTGACCGATCTCGAAGGCTCGGCGGGGCTCTACCGGTTGCGCGAGGAGCTGACGCGGCGCGTCAACCTCGCGATCGCACCGAACCGCATCCGGGCCGTGCTGTTCAAGGAAATCGTGGTGCAGTGACGGGCGGATCGATGGCCGAACAGGACACAGCCAAGCCGAAGGATGCCGCGACACAAGCAGCGGCGGGCGCAAATCCTGCGTCGCAAGACGAGGCCGCGGCGCAATGGGCTGCGATGCTCGACGAGAACGCGCCGGAGAAAAGCGGCGGTTCCGATCGCGCGCTCAATCAGGAAGAAATCGACGGGCTCCTGGGCTTCAGCCTCGCGGATATCGCGCACGCGGACCACTCCGGCATTCGCGCCATCATCGACTCGGCGATGGTGTCCTACGAGCGCCTGCCGATGCTCGAGATCGTGTTCGACCGTCTGGTGCGGCTGATGACCACGAGCTTGCGCAACCTCACCTCCGACAACGTCGAGGTGTCGCTCGACCGCATCACCTCGGTGCGCTTCGGCGAATATCTCAACTCAATTCCGCTGCCCACGATCCTCGCCGTGTTCAAGGCGGAGGAATGGGAAAATTTCGGCCTGTTCAACGTCGATTCGAGCCTGATCTACGCGATGATCGACGTGCTTCTCGGCGGCCGGCGCGGCCAGAGAGGCGCCCGCGTCGACGGCCGGCCGTACACCACGATCGAGACCGACCTCGTGAAACGCATGATCGAGGTGGTGCTCGCCGACGCCGAAATCGCCTTCCGCCCCGTCTCGCCGGTGCACTTCACCATCGATCGGCTCGAGACCAATCCGCGCTTCGCCGCCATTTCGCGGCCCACCAACGCCGCGATCCTGGTGCGGCTCCGAATCGACATGGAGGATCGCGGCGGCAACATCGAGATGCTCGTGCCCTACGCCACGATCGAGCCGATCCGCGAGACGCTGTTGCAAGCCTTCATGGGCGACAAGTTCGGCCGCGACCCGATCTGGGAAGGCCATCTCGCCACCGAAATCTGGCAGACCGGCGTCGAGGTGGACGCCGTGCTCTACGACGGAATGCTCCCGCTCAAGCAATTGATGAAGCTCGAGGTCGGCGAGACGCTGATCCTCGACATCAAGCCCGATGCCCTGGTGAAGGTGCGGTGCGGCGAGGTGGTGCTCACCGAAGGCCGCATGGGACGCGTCGGCGAACGGATCGCGGTCAGCGTCGCAAGACCCTTGCGGCGCCCGCGCACGACGCTCGCCATCTTCGAAACTTCTGGAACCATGCCGAAACGATTGGAGGCAACGTGAGCGCGAACTTCTATGGACTCGTGATCGAGTGCCTGGTCGCCGTCTTGTTGCTGTTGACCATCGGGTATTGCTTGATCCTGAACCGGCGGCTCGCGCGGCTGCGGGCCGACGAGGGCAATTTCAAAGCGACGATCGCCGAACTCATCACGGCGACCGATTCCGCCGAGCGCGCGATCGCGGGTCTCAAGATGACCGTGCGCGATTGCGACGATACGCTGGGCGAACGGCTCCGCGCCTCGGAGGGGGTGCGCGAGGGTCTTGGCCAAGAACTTTCGCGCGGCGAGCAGCTGCTGTCGCGCATCGCGCGGATCGTCGCGGCGGCGCAGGAAGCGCGCCGCCCCATGGTCGAGCCGGAGGCGAACGAGAACGCGCACCCCGCGCCATCTTTGCAGCCGGCGAGCAACGAACCGCTGATCCGGCGGCGGGCCGCCGAAACCATGGCCGCGGCCCAGGCGCTCGCGAGCCGCGCGCGCATGCGCGCGGGGAAGGCAGCCTGAACGAAGGTCAAGAATGGAGCTGCGTCTCATTCCGGTCGTGACCTTCGCGGCGGCGAGCCTTCTCGCCGTGAAGGTCGTTTCGCTCGTCCATTTCGACGGGCACTTGCCGTTCGAAACGGTGTTCGGCGGCGAGGGAAGCCGCGAACTGGCGGCGGCCGGCGACGACGATCCCGAGATCACCGGCTCCGCGCCGACGCAGAAGGAGTTGCCGGATGGGCAGGCGGCGCCCGCCACCAAACAATCGGGGGCGCTCCCCAACACGCCGGCGGGAATCGCCGCCGGCGCGCCGGGCGGGCTGTCGCCAGCCGAGCGCGCGCTGTTGGAGCGCCTGCAGGAGCGGCGGCAGGAGTTGGATGCGCGCAATCGCGATCTCGAATTGCGCGAGAACCTGATCAAGGACGCGGAGAAACGGCTGGAAAACCGCATCGACGAATTGAAGGACGTCGAAAACCGCATCAACGGCAAGGGCGGCGAGCAGGCGGCGAAGTTCAAATCCCTCGTGATCATGTATGAAGGCATGAAGGCGAAGGATGCCGCCCGCATTTTCGACAGGCTCGATCCGGGCGTGCTCGTCGACGTCGCCAACGCCATGAATCCGAAGAAGCTCGCCGATGTGCTGGCGCAAATGAACGCGGAGATGGCGCAGAGGCTCACGGTTGAGCTGGCGCGGCGGAACGCCAGCGGCGAGCGCGGGCTTCCGGCCAGCGATTTGCCGAAAATCGAAAGGCGTCCAGGCACTTAGAAGGGCCCCGCAGCGTAAGCCCGCATTAAGATCAGGGCGCTAGGTTCCGGGCGCGCGTATCCGATCCCGTGTGTTCCGAGAGTCCCGGCCTCATGCGTAGCGTTACCGAGGCGATCCACACCTTCGAACCTTATTTACGCGGCGCCCGCCGGGCCCTCATCAATCCTCTATTCGTCGCGCTGTTGAGCGCGCTGGTCTTCGCCGGCGCCCGCGCCGAGGACGCCGCCCCGCCGGTGCGGGCGGAAGCGGCCGGCTTCACCGACCAGGGCTATGGCCGGCTGCTGCTGACGTTTTCGGAGGAGACCAAGGCCGACATTCAACTCTCGAACGGCATCCTCGTGGTGTCGTTCCGCCGCCCGGTCGAGGTTTCCGTCGATCGCTTGAAGGATCGGCTTGCCGACTACGTGCAGGCGGCGCGCCGCGATCCCGACAGCGGCGCGATCCGTCTCTCGCTCTCGCGCAAGGTGAGCGTCAACGTGATGGAGGCGGGCGAGAAGCTCTTCATCGATCTCCTGCCGGAGGACTGGGCGGGGCTGCCGCCGGGCCTGCCGCAGGAAGTCGTCGACGAACTCGCCAAGCGCGCGCGCGAAGCCGAAAAGCGCGAGCGGATGAATCAGGCGCTGCCGCGCAAGGCCTGGGCGCCGGTGAAACTGCGCTACGCGGCTGCCCCCAATTTCGCGCGCTTCGCCTTCGAGATGCCGGAGCCGATCGCCACCGCGACCGCGCGCGAGGGGCAGGAGCTGCGCATTACGTTCGCGGCACCGGTGAAGATCGATTTCGGCGAGGCCAAGGCAAAATTGCCCGCGAGTGTCGCCGGATTGGAAGCGCAATACGAAAGCGACGAAACGATCGTGAAGCTGGTGCTGGCGCCGGAGGCGGGGACGCGCAGCTTCCGCGACGACACCGCCTTCACCGTCGACGTGACACCGCCGCCGCCGGGCGCGAAGCCGCAAGCCGTGGAGGGCAAGGTGGACGAGGACGATCCCGCGGCGGAGAAAGCTGCGGCGGAGCCGAACACCGATCCGGCGAAGGAACTCGCGGCGGTCGAAGTCGCGGCACCCGAGGAACAGCCCGCGAAAGACGCGAATTCCGGCGCTCGCTCGCCCGAAACCGTTCCGGACGCGAAGGAAGCGGCACCCGCTATCCCCGTCGCGGCATCGTCGAGCGAGCCGGTGCTCGCGACGCTCACGCGGCAGGCGGGAAATACCGCGATCGTCTTCGCCTTCGGCGAGCCGGTCGCGGGCGCGCTGTTCCGCCGCGGCGAGACGATCTTTCTCGTGTTCGATACCGCGCGTCCGCTTCATGTCGGCGAGCTTACGAACGCGGCACCCCGCTTCCTGCGCGGGATCGAGCAAATTGACCTCGCAGAAGGCCGCTTGCTCAAATTGAAGCTCGATAAGCCCCGGCTCGCGAGCCTCGAATCCGACGGCGCCTCCTGGGTCGTCAATATCGGCGACATGGTGGGCGCTCCGAGCCGCCCGCTGCCGGTGCGCCGCGTCTATGCGGCGGAAAGCCGCGCGGGCCTGTTCGTGCCGCTCGCGGCACCCTCGCGCGTGCACACCATCGACGACCCCGACAACGGCGACGGCCTTGTCGTCGTGACGGCGGCGCCGCCGGCGCGCGGGCTCGCGCGCGCGCAGGACTTCGTCGACTTCCGCGCGCTCGCCACCATCCACGGCCTCGTGTTCGCGCCCAAGGCCGACGACCTCATGATCGAGCTCGCGGCGGAGGGCGTCACCATCACGCGGCCGGCGGGGCTGGTCGTTTCGGAAATGGACACGGCGCTGCCGCCCTTGCCGGAGGCGAAGAAGCACATTACCCGCGCGCTCACCCCGCTCGATCCGGAAATCTGGAAGGCGGAGCGCGAGTCGCCCTTCTACGACCGCGAGATGGAACTCGCGCGCGCCGTCGCCGAGACGCCGCTCGCGCGCCGAAGCGAACAGCGCCTCGCGCTCGCGCGTTTCTATCTCGCCCATGATTTCCCGGCGAACGCCGCGGGCACGCTGGAAGCAGCCGTGATGGAAGAGACCCAATCGGGGGACGACGCGGCCTACGCCCTCCTGCACGCGCTCGCCGAGCTCGAGCTTGCGCGGCCCGACGATGCGCTCCGCGATCTCGCCAAGCCCTCGCTCGCGGCGATGGCGGAGGCGGCGCTCTTGCGCGCGAACGCGCTCACGCAGACGGCGCGCTTCGTGGAGGCGCGCGAGCAGTTCGCGGCGGGCCAGGCCGGGCTGATCGCGCTTCCCATCGAGTTGCAGCGTGCGACGCTGATCGGGGCCTTGCGCGCCGCGATCGAGGTGAGCGATTTCGCCGAAGCGAGCCGCATCCGCAACGAGTTCGAGACCATCGGCGTCTCAAAGGACCAGGAGACATTGCTCGCGATGCTCTCCGCGCGCCTGGCGCAAGGAATCGGCAAGAGCGATCAGGCGACGAGCGAGTTCGCCGACGTCGCGCTCGGCGACGACGGCCCGGCTTCGGCCGAGGCGCGGCTGCGGCTGATCGAGATGCGCTATGCGCGCGGCGACCTCGATCGCGCGAAAGCGATCGAGGCGCTCGAAGTCCTGTCATTCGCCTGGCGCGGAAACACCACCGAACTGGAGACGCTGCGCTTGCTAGCGCGGCTCTACATTCTCGAAGCGCGCTATCGCGAGGCGTTCCGCCAGCTCGACGCAGCACTCCTGAGCCATCCCGGCAGCGAGATCACGCGCGCCTTCCAGGCCGAAATGGCGACGGTGTTCGAGGACCTGTTCCTCTCCGACAAGGGCGCCTCGGTCGAGCCGATCGACGCGCTCGCGGTTTATTACGACTTCTCGAAGCTGACGCCGATCGGGCGCCGCGGCGACGAGTTGATCCGGCGGCTCGCCGACCGGCTGGTGGCGGTGGATCTCCTCGACCAGGCGGCGGAGCTTCTCGACCATCAGGTCGAGTTCCGGCTCGCGGGGGCGGCGAAGGCGCAGGTGGCGACCAAGCTCGCGATGATTCACCTGATGAACCGCAAGCCCGCCGAGGCGATCCGGGTACTCGCGGGCTCGCGCTCGCGCGAGCTGCCGCAGGATTTGCGCGAGCAGCGGATTCTGTTGGAGGCGCGCGCCATCGCCGAGACGGGCCGCCACGACGCCGCCCTTGAGATGATCGGAAATCTCAGCGGCGCCGAGGTCGAACGCATGCGCGCCGACGTCTTGTGGAGCGCTAAGCGCTGGCGCGAGGCGGGCGAGGCGATCGAGAAGCTTTTGGGCGAGCGCTGGAAGAAGGGGGCGGCGCTGGACGAGATCGAGCGCGGCGACGCGCTGCGGGCCGGCATTGCCTTCGCGCTCGGCAACGAGACGATCGGGCTTGCGCGCCTGCGCGAGCGCTATGCGGCGAAAATGGACGGCCCCGAGCGCAAGGCCTTCGACATCGTCGCCTCCGGCGAGCGGCGCAATCCGAAATCGGTGGGCGAGGTGGCGAAGACGCTGTCGGCCGCGGACAGCCTCGATCTCTTCATCAAGCTCTACCGCGCGCGCTTCCCGGACAAGCCGTTGCCGCCGGACACGGCGCCGACCGCGGGGATTTCGCCGCACCTCTCCACGCGCTGATTTCGCTAAGACACCGAACTCATCGACACGCCACCGGGCGGCTTCCCGGTAACGCTTTGGATCCGGCGACCATCACGTCTTGTCAGCAAACGCGACACCTAGTCGCTCGCTGTTTCTCCAACGGACTTGACAGTCCCGGCTGAAAAGAGACGAATCGAATATCAGTTCGAAG
>JBGPVT010000022.1:0-13800 GCA_041491825.1 Xanthobacteraceae bacterium
GACCCGCGCCGAGTGGGAATCACTCTGCGACGGCTGCGGGCGTTGCTGCCTGATGACGCTGGAAGACGAAAGCACGGGCCACATCTACTACACCGACATCGCGTGCCGGCTTCTCGATTGCCAAGCTTGTCGCTGCACCGATTACGCCCACCGCAGGCAGCGCGTGCGCGATTGCCTCAAGCTCACCCCCAAGCGCGCCACTGAATACGG
Source organism: Xanthobacteraceae bacterium (assembly GCA_041491825.1). Classification (GTDB taxonomy): domain Bacteria; phylum Pseudomonadota; class Alphaproteobacteria; order Rhizobiales; family Xanthobacteraceae; genus Palsa-892. Next base: position 211 of record JBGPVT010000022.1, read on the forward strand.
TTGGCTCCCGCACTCCTGCGCCTATCGCCGCCTCGCCGAGGGGCGCGGGCTCGCCTGGTGGCATCCGCTCGTCTCCGGCGATCCGGAAACCGAGCACACGGCCGGCGTCTCCGTGCGCGGCCGCGTCGGCGCGCGCGAGCGCCAAGTGTCGCGCAAGGAATTCGGGGAGCACGTGGTCGATTGGCCGCTTCAAGAGCCGAAGGCGAAGCGGCGGAAGCGGCGGCGCAAATACCGTTGATGTCATCCCGGGCGCGGCGACGTAGTCGCCGAGACCCGGGATCTGGCAGATCCCGGCTCTCGCTCGCGTTCTTTCGAACGCTCGCTTGGCCGGGATGACAAGAAGAATCAAACCCTCAACTCACTCCCCGATCGTCGCCCCGAGCGCGCGCGCGGTGGCGACGATCCAGTCGCGCTGCAGCGCCACGAGCGTGGCACCCGTGACCGATCCGCAATTGCGGCCTTTCGGCGTGTTGATCCAGCCGATCACGGCGGCGAGCACGTCGCCGCGAAAGGCGGGGCCGCCGGAATCGCCGGTGCAGGCGCCGGCCGAGCTGCCCTGGCCCGCCGAAACGCGCACCATGATGCCGCCCGTGGTTCCGATCGTCGGCAGCGTCACCGTCCGCACCTTGCCCACGCTGTTGGGGTCGCCGTCGATGCTGAAGCCATAGCCCGCGAGCGTGAAGGCGTCGCCCGGCTTCGGCAGCGCGCGCTCGGTCGCGAGCCTCGCCGGATGAAAGCGCGCGGGCAAGGGCTCGGAAATCTTGACGATCGCCATGTCCGGCGAGGGCTTCCGCGTCTCGAATTGATGCGGATCGTAGTTCGGATGCAGCACGATGCGGGCGACCGGCACCACGCGCGGGCTCAAACCCTCGTTGATCGAAACCGCGTAGTTCGCGCTCGGCTGCACGCAATGGCCGGCGGTCAGCAACAGGTCGCGCGCGATCACCGCCGCCGAACAGATCGAGCCGCGCGTCGACACGATCTGCACCGTTTGGGCGGCGATCTCGGCCGGCGCGCTCTTGCCGCCATTGATGGCGTGCGCGGGCGCGAGCCCGATCAGGACCGCGATAAACGAGCCCACGATGATGAAACCGATAAGGCGCCGGTGCATTCTTCCTCCGCGACAAAAGGGGTGCAGTCGGCCGCGCGCCCTGTCAACCGCCGGGCAAATGATTGTCATCACCGGGCTTGACCCTGGCTTTGACCCGTCATCCTGAGGTGCGAACGAGCGAAAGCGAGTGAGCCTCGAAGGATGGACGGCCCATTTTTTCCATCGCCATCCTTCGAGGCTCGGGCACGCAAGTCGGCTCTAGCCGACTTGCGTATTTAAAAGCACCGATCTCGGGTAAACCCGAGATCGGCGCCCTCGCACCTCAGGATGACGATTAAATTGTTCGTGAAGCCCGGTGATGACAGTGGAGAAAAGCCCGGCAATGACAGAGAGAGTGCATGCCCGTGCCGTTTACTTTATTTGGCCGCACTCGGCTCGTTAAGCTGACAGCCAACCGGCTAGCTGGCACACTGCCGCCGAAGTTAGGGAGCATTTTCAACCCATGCGCCTTCTGGTCGTCGAGGACGATCCCGATCTCAACCGCCAACTTTGCGCGGCGTTGACCGACGCGGGCTATGCCGTCGACCGCGCCTTCGACGGCGAGGAAGGGCATTTTCTCGGCGAGAGCGAGCCCTACGACGCGGTCGTCCTCGATTTGGGCTTGCCGAAAATGGACGGGATTTCCGTGCTGGAGTCCTGGCGGCGCTCGGGCAAGAAAATGCCGGTCATCGTGCTGACGGCGCGCGACCGCTGGTCCGACAAGGTGCAGGGCTTCGACGTCGGCGCCGACGATTACGTGCCGAAACCCTGTCACATGGAAGAGGTGCTGGCGCGGCTCCGCGCGCTGCTCCGCCGCGCCAGCGGCCACGCCACCAGCGAATTGAGCTGCGGCCCGATCCGGCTCGATACCCGCTCCGGGCGCGTCTCCGTCGACGGCAACCCCATCCGCCTCACCTCGCACGAATACCGGCTGCTTGCCTATCTCATGCATCACATGGGCCGCGTCGTCTCCCGCACCGAGCTCGTCGAGCATCTCTACGATCAGGACTTCGATCGCGATTCCAACACCATCGAAGTCTTCGTCGGCCGCTTGCGGAAAAAACTGGGCGTCGATCTGATCCAGACCGTCCGCGGTCTCGGCTATCTGCTCAATCCGCCGGCGAATGCGCGTTAATTCCCTCGCGCAGCGGCTCTTCATCACGGCGATCGCGGTCAGTGCCGCGATCCTGATCGTCGTGGGGATCCTGCTTTCGACGCTCTACCGCGGCTCCTTGGAGCGCTCCTTCGACCGGCGGCTGAACGTCTATCTGAAGACGATCGTCGCCGACGTCGCGCTCGCCTCGAAGGGCGCCTTGCCCGAGCCCTCCGCCCTCGGCGAGCCTCTGTTCGAGCAGCCGTTCTCGGGCTGGTACTGGCAGATCGTCCGCCTCAACGGCGATACAATCGAAATAAAAACGTCGCGCTCGGTGCCGGCAGGCGGCCTGCCGATCCTGTCGGACACGAAACTCGTCGAGGGTCTCGGCGGTTTTCGCGAGGGCTATGTCGACGGCCCCGAAGGACAGCGGCTCCGCGTCGTCGAGCGAATCGTCGATCTCGGCGAAGACGGCCGCTACCTCGTGGCGGTCGCGGGAAATGCCTACGAGATCGTCGACGATAGCGAAGACTTCAACGATGCCCTCTTCTTCACGCTGGCTTTGTCGGGGATCGCTTTCGCGTTGATCGTCTGGTTTCAGGTCAGTTTCGGCCTGCGGCCGTTTGCCCGCATATCCGCGGCGCTCTCCGCCGTTCGCTCGGGCCGCGCGGAGCGGCTAGAGGGAAATTTTCCGGAGGAAATCGCGCCCCTCGCCCGCGAAGTGAACGCGCTCCTGGAATCGAACCGCGAAATCGTCGATCGCGCGCGCATGCATGTCGGCAACCTCGCGCACGCGCTGAAGACGCCGCTTTCGGTTCTGCTCAATGAAGCGGCCGGCCGCAACGATCCCGCCGCCGAAAAGGTGCGCGAGCAGGTTTCGGTCATGCGCGAGCAAGTCCAGCATCATCTCGAGCGGGCAAGGCTCGCCGCCCGCGTCGCCGTGGTGGGAACCGTGAGCGAGGTGTCGCCCGCCGTCGACCGGCTCGCGCGAACGATGTCGAAAATCCATCATGACCGCGCGCTGACGATCGAGACGCGGGGGATCGACGACGTGAAATTTCACGGCGAGAGCCAGGATTTCGAGGAGATGCTCGGCAATCTCGTCGATAACGCCTGCAAATGGGCGAATTCGCGCGTCGAAATCGAGGTGTTCGCCGAGCCGCCGGCGCGTTCGATCGACCGCGCCTTCTTCCATGTCCTGATCGACGACGATGGGCCGGGGCTCGCGCCCGAGGCGCGCGCGCAAGTTCCAAGCCGCGGGCGCAAGTTGGATGAGAGCAAACCGGGCTCGGGCCTCGGGCTCTCGATCGTCGCCGATCTCGCGACGCTCTATGGCGGTAAGCTCGTGCTCGGCAACGCGCCGATCGGGGGTCTCCGCGCCGAACTCGTCTTGCCCGCCGCCTGAAGCGGGGGCCTAGCTTTCGCCCCAATCATCGGCACGTATCTCGTGAACGCGGAAGCATTCCGCCCTGGCGGAACGCGAAAGGGGCATTCGTGCGGGCTGTAGGCAGAAAACCCATCATCTTGGCGGCGCTGGCGTTCGTGCTCGCGGGCTGCGCCGACGATCCCGGGCCCAAAACGGGCGCCGGCATTGCAACCGGAGCCTTGGCGGGCGGTCTGATCGGCGCCGCGACCGGGCGCGGGCCCGGCTCCGTCGTCGCCGGCGCCGTCATCGGCGGTATCGTGGGCGGGACGATCGGCAACGCCCTGGACGCGGAAGATCGCCGGCGTGCCTACATGGCGGAAATGCAGGCGCTCGAATATGGCGGCCCCGGCTCGCCCGTCGGCTGGCGCGGCGAGCACGGCGCCTACGGCACCATCGTCGCCGGTCCCCCCTATCCGCAAAGCGGCTACCAGCGTTGCCGCGAATATACCCACACCATTTATATTCAAGGCCGGCCGCAAAATGCCCGCGGCGTCGCCTGCCGCAATCCCGACGGCAGCTGGTCCACGATCAGCTGAAGGAGACCGGCGCCGGCCGCGCAAACCTAAACGATCTCTTAACGCCGCCCGTCCTATCTTCCGCGCGCGGGTGAATAGCCTATCAGCGAGGGGATCGGGATGAGCGGCGGTGCTTCGCCGGCCGAGCGGCTGCGGCAATATCTTCGAGAAATTTCGCCCGAAGCGCGCGCGCTGCTTCTGCGCGAGCTCGAGCGCGGCGCGCTGTCGGGCGAGCCGTTTCCCGGACTCGAGCTCATTCTCGACGAATTGCGCGCGGAACAGCGCGCGGCGGGTCAAACGCACGAACGTTTGGATGCCCCCGACCGGCGCTTTTTTCTTCCGATCGAGCCTTTTCTCGTCGACGAGGAAATTCCCGAACGGATCGCGGGCCGGATCGCCCGCTCGTCCCTGCCACGGGTCTGGACGTGGCTGCAGCGCGACCTCTTGCCGGTGGAAACGGAGGCATTCCTTCGCGAGGCGATGGCGGCCATCACCGCCGGAGATGCCGCGCGGGCCGATCGGCTGACCCACGATTTTCAGACGCGGGCGCTCGCGGCGATCGAAAAGGCGCTGGCGAGTATCGCCGGCGACGGCAAGAGCCGGCAAAAGCTCGTCTCGCAACTCGGCGGCGAGCGCGTCCTCGAAGCGCTCATGGAAATCGCGTCGATCTTTCGCATCCGCGGAACGCTGAAGGAACTCGCGGCGCGGCTGCCGGAGCATGTCAAGAACCTGGCGGATGCCGAGCTCGATTCGACCCGCGCGCTGTTCGAGCATCCCGCGCTCCGGCGGCAAGACGTCTTCGCCTATGCGCTCGTTCTTTTATTCTCGCGCCTCGCCGCGCCCATCCATCTCCTGCGGCTGGCGGTGGCGAGCCTCGAGACCGACTCCGCCAAGAAGATCGCGGAAACCCCGTTCGCCTTTGCCATCGATCTCGTCGTCGACGAGGCGACGCGCGCGGCCATTCGGCTGGCGCAAGACATGCGCGCGAATTCGATTCCCGACATCTGCGTCGGCATCAAGCGCTTCCACGATCTTGCCCGCGGATTGGCGACCGAAATCGACATGTCCGAGGAAACGCGCTGGGCCAAGCGCCTTTCGCAATTGCGCGCCGAAACGGCCGCCTTGTTGCGATCGAAGCTCGACGGCCTGCCCGGCCAGGTCCGCCGTCTCCTGCGGCCGCGCCCGAAGGAAGAGATCGCGCCGGGCGCCGTTGTCGATACCCACGCGGTCGCTGATGTCGAAGCTTCCCTCGAAGTGCTGCGGGCGTGCCGCCTGTATGCGGCGGAAGTGGCGGTGAGCGAGATCACGCTTCGGCTCTCTTCGGAGCTGGAGACTTGCCTCGACACCGCGACGCAGGCGCTCCTCGATTCGGTCCACCATTCCTCGCCCGAGGATCGCCCCTTCCGGCTCTCGCAATTAGACGCCGCGGTCCGCTTTTCGAGCAAAGTATTCGGCCGGCGCTATGCGGAATTGCTCGCCAAGGCCGCCGAAGTCGCGATCCACAGCGAACGCCGCGCTGCGCAAGGCTGATCGCCGCGCCGTCCGGCGCTTGGGCTCGTCTTGAAGATCACGTTTCCGTTAGCTTCTGGTCGCGAAAACCGGCTGGCCGAAAATCCGCTTTTCGCCGAGGAAAAGCGGCGATTGGCGCAGCCTCTCGGCTCCGATATTAAAAAAATGTAATTTATCAGCCACTGCGCTTTAAGGTGGCGGTCCATAATTATCTCCGTGAACAAAGAGACACGGAGACCGTGATGTCACCCATCGATGGGACCCCCTCCACCGCGCGCGGCCTTTTGAAGCGCCGCCGCTCCCTCCTCCTCGCCAGCGTTTTCGGCCTCGCGCTTACGGGGCTAGCCGTCGGCCAGGTCATCCTCCCCAATATCTCCACCCCGGCATTCGCGCAGATCAGCACCGATCGCCCGGCCAATCAGTATTCCTTCGCCGACATCGTCGAGCGCGTCCGCCCCGCGGTCGTCAGCGTCAAGGTCAAGGTCGACGAGCCGCAAACCATGCTTTTCAACGGCGAGGGGCTCGGCAATAACGAGGATCTTCCGCCGAATATCGAACGTTTCATGCGCCGCTTCTTCAGCGATCAGCCGGGCGGCATGCCGCGCAATCGGCACGTCATGGGCCTGGGCTCCGGCTTCTTTATTTCTGCTGACGGGTATCTCGTCACCAACAACCACGTCGTCGAAAAGGCATCCGAAGTCGATGTCGTGACCGATGACGGCAAGACCTACACCGCGAAGGTGATCGGCACGGATCCGCGCACGGACGTCGCCCTTCTCAAGATCGACGGCCGCAAGGACTTTCCTTGGGTGAAACTCGCAGGCAATTCGCCGCGCGTGGGCGATTGGGTGCTTGCGGTCGGAAATCCGTTCGGTCTCGGCGGCACGGTGACGGCCGGCATCGTTTCGGCGCGTGGCCGCGACATCGGCGCCGCCGGCACCGACGACTTCCTGCAGATCGACGCGGCGGTGAACCGCGGTAATTCCGGCGGTCCGACCTTCAACCTTGCCGGCGAGGTCATCGGCGTGAACACGGCGATCGTATCGCCCTCGGGCGGCAGCGTCGGCATCGCCTTCGCGATTCCCTCCGAGACCGTGACGCGCGTCGTCGCCTCGCTGAAAGAGACGGGCACCGTGACCCGCGGCTATCTCGGCGTGAACATTCAGCCGATCACGCCCGAAATCGCCGACGGTCTCGGCCTGAAGGAGCCGCGCGGCGCGCTCGTATCCGACGTGCAGCCCGACACGCCCGCGGCCAAGGCCGGCATTCGCGCCGGAGACGCGGTGCTTGCGGTCAATAACGAGCCCATCAAGGACGCTCGCGAACTTTCGCGGCGCATTTCCTCGCTGCAGCCCGGAGCGAGCGTGAAGCTCACGCTCATCCGCGACGGCAAGGAACAGACCGTCGAAGCGAGCCTCGCGAAGCTGCCGGATCAGCGGGCGGAGCGCCCCTCCGACCGCAACGGCGGCAAGTCGCGCGGCACCGACCTTTCCGGTCTCGGCCTGTCGCTGGCGCCCGCGCCCTCGATGGGAGCCGGCCGTGAAGGCGTCGTCGTCACCGAGGTCGACCCCTCGGGCCCGGCCGCCGAGCGCGGCTTGAAGTCGGGCGACGTCATTTTGGAAGCCGGCGGCAAGCCGGTCTCCAACCCCGCCGACGTGCGCGATGCCCTTTCCGCCGCTCGAAAGGACGGCAAAAGCGTCATTTTGCTTCGCGTCAAGGGTGAGGACGGGAATCGTTTCGTGACCTTGCCGGTCGGGCAAGGCTAGAGCTCGGGAGCCGGCGGCGGCTTCCCCGTCGCCCCCACCACCGCCGGAGTTCCCAGGGGCGGGAGGTCTTAGGGCCTCCCGCCCGGTTTTTTAGTACAACGATGGAAGACTAATCTTGCTCGAAACGAAGAAGACTGATTCGAACGCGAGGAGCACGAACGCGATGCGCCTCTTGGTCGTCGAGGATGACCGTGAAGCCGCGGCCTATCTGCGTAAAGCGCTGCGCGAGGCCGGGCACATTTGCGAAATCGCCTATGACGGCGAGGAAGGCTACGCGCTCGCCCTCGACGGCGAGTTCGACGTTTTCGTCATCGACCGGATGCTGCCGAAGCGCGACGGGCTGTCGCTGGTCTCGGAGGTGCGCAAACGCGGCGTCAGAACGCCCGTTCTCATCCTCTCGGCTCTCGGCCAGGTCGACGATCGCGTGACCGGACTGCGCGCGGGCGGCGACGACTATTTGTCGAAGCCCTACGCCTTCTCCGAATTGCTCGCCCGCATCGAGGCGCTCGCGCGCCGAATCGCTCCGCAAGCCGCGGACACGGTCTACAAGATCGGCGATCTCGAGCTCGACCGGCTCGCGCACCGCGTCAGCCGCTCGGGCCAGGAAATCCCCTTGCAGCCGCGCGAGTTTCGCCTGCTCGAATATTTGATGCGCCACGCGGGGCAGGTGGTGACGCGCACCATGCTCCTAGAAAACGTCTGGGACTATCATTTCGATCCGCAAACCAACGTCATCGACGTGCACGTGTCGCGGCTGCGCTCGAAGATCGACAAGGGTTTCGATCGTCCGCTGCTCCATACCGTGCGCGGCGCGGGGTACATGATCCGTGACGGCGCTCGCTAAGCTTTTTCGAACGACGGCGTTCAAGATCGTCGCTGCCTACCTTCTGATATTCTCCTTGTTCGCCCTCGGCGTGGTTTTTTATCTCGCCCGTCACACCCAGCAGCTCGTCGTCTCGCAGATTACCGAAACCGTCGACCTCGAAGTGCGGAACCTTTCCGAGCAGTACGGGATCGGCGGCATCAGGAGATTGGTGAATGTCGTCGAGCAGCGCGCGTCGCAGCCCGGCTCGAACCTGTATATGGTGACGACGTATTCCGGCGACGCGCTCGCCGGCAACATCGTCGATATGCCCGCGAGCGTCTTGCAAAACGAGGGATGGTCGGAAATCACCTACCGGCATTCCGAAGCCGGAAACGCAGCCAAGGAAAGCCGCGCGCTGGTGCACGTCGTCTCGCTGCCGGGCGGCTTTCGCCTGCTCGTCGGCCGCGATTTCGAGGAGCGCGACCGGCTCCGTCAAATCCTCGCGCAGCCCGCGCGCTGGGCGGTCGTGCTGATCGTCGTGATGGGCGTCGCCGGCGGCATTTTCGTCGCGCGCCGCGTGTTGCAACGAATCGATTCGATGACCGCGACCAACGAGCGCATCATGGCCGGCGACCTGAGCGGCCGCCTGGCGGTGACGGGATCGGGCGACGAGTTCGACCGCTTGGCGAACAGCCTCAACGCGATGCTGGAGCGCATCGAAGCCTTGATGTCCGGGCTGAAGCAGGTCTCCGACAATATCGCGCACGACCTCAAGACGCCGCTCACGCGCCTACGCAACCGCACGGAGGAAGCGCTGCGAAGCGCGAAAAGCGAGACCGATTATCGCGCCGCCCTCGAATCGACCATCGAGGAATCGGACGGACTGATCCGCACCTTCGACGCGCTGCTGATGATCGCGCGCGCGGAAGCGGGCGAAGCGCGTCACGGCATGACCGATTTCGACGCCAATGACGTGGCGAAAAGCGTGGTCGAGCTTTACGAGCCGCTCGCCGAGGAAAAGGGTTTGCGGCTCGCCGCCGACATCGACGGTCCGCTGCCCGTTCACGGCAGCCGCGAGCTGGTGGGCCAGGCGCTCGCCAATCTCGTCGATAACGCGATCAAATATGGCGCGGCCGGCCGGCCGGGGGACAAGAACGAGATCCGCGTCGCGACGCACCGCGAAAACGGCAGTGCGCTGTTGACCGTGGCCGATCACGGCCGCGGGATCGCCGCCGAGGATCGCGGCCGCGCGGTCGAGCGCTTCGTGCGCCTGGAGCCGAGCCGCTCGCGCCCCGGCGTCGGTCTCGGCCTTTCTCTTGCCTCGGCGGTCGCCCGCCTGCATGGCGGCGAATTGCGGCTCGAGGACAATTCGCCGGGGCTGCGCGTGACGCTGGCATTGCCGGCGCAAAGCGGCGAGGGGGCTTGACGCGGGGCGCGCGGCGCGCAGTTTGCGGGGATGTTTTGGCGCAAGCAGAAACCCGCGGTCGACAAATCTTTCCCGCTCGCGGAGCGCATTCGAAAAGCGCCGTGCCTGTCGGCGCCGAAGGCCGCAAAAAGCGCCGTCGCGGAACTGTTGGCCGGTTGTGAGGCCGCAACCGCGAATTCTCTAAAGCGTATTCTCGAACAAAAGCCGGCGCGTCAGCTGATCGAAGGCATCGCCGACGGCTCGCCCTTCCTCTGGGGGCTCATTTGCGAAGACCCGCCGCGGCTTGCGGAACTCCTCGATTCCAATCCCGAGGCGCATTTCGCCCGCCTGATCGCGCGTCGAACGCAAGCGGCGCGCGCGGCGGCCGATCAGGAAACGATCGCCCGCGAGCTCCGGCGGATGAAACGGGAGGCGGCGCTGTTGATCGCGCTCGCCGACATTGGCGGCGTCTGGTCTTTCGCCGAAGTGGCGCAATCCTTGACTTCGGTCGCCGAGGCGGCCGTGGCGGCGGCGGCGGATTTTCTGTTGTCGAAGGCGCAAGCGGCCGGCCAGATTCGTCTTCCCAAGCTCGATGTTCCCGGCAAAGGCGCGGGCTTCATCGTGCTCGGCATGGGAAAGCTCGGTGCTAGCGAGCTGAATTATTCCAGCGATATCGACCTGATTATTCTGTTCGATCCGAAAGCGCCGCTTGCGGGCGGCGTCGAGCCCAGCCCGTTTTTCGTGAAGCTCACGCGCGACCTCGTGCGGCTCCTGCAGGAGCGCACCTCCGAGGGATATGTATTTCGCGTCGATCTTCGTCTCCGTCCCGATCCCGGATCGACGCAGGCCGCGATCGCGACCGACGCGGCACTCGCCTATTACGAAAGGTCGGGGCAGACCTGGGAGCGGGCCGTCTTCATCAAGGCGCGTGCGATCGCCGGCGACATCGCCGCCGGCGAAAGTTTCCTTCGCGAGCTTTCGCCTTTCGTTTGGCGGCGCTACCTCGACCACGCCGCCATCGCCGACATTCAGTCGATGAAGCGCCAGATCCACGCCTTTCGCGGCCATGGCGAGATCGCGGTCGAGGGCCACAACATCAAGTTGGGCCGCGGCGGCATCCGCGAGATCGAATTTTTCGTGCAAACGCAACAGCTTATCGCGGGCGGCCGGGCGCCGGAGCTGCGCGGGCGGCAAACGCTCGCGGTCCTCGATGCGCTCGCCGCCGGCGGCTGGATCGACGGAAGCACGCGCGAAGAACTCTCGGCGGCTTACATATTCCTGCGCGAAGTCGAACACCGGCTGCAGATGGTGGCCGATGAGCAGACGCACGCGCTGCCGCAAGATCCCGCCGCGCTGGCCCGCTTCGCGCGATTTTTCGGGAGCCGCGAACGCGATGATTTCGCCGCCCACCTCGAGGGCCATCTCGGCCGCGTGCAGACGCATTACTCGCATCTGTTCGAGGACGCGCCGCGTCTTGCTGCGGGAGCGAGCCGGCTCGTTTTCTCCCCGGACAAGGACGATCGGGAGACGCTCGATACGCTTGCGGGCATGGGCTTCCGCGATCCCGTGGCGGCAAGCGCGATCGTGCGCGGCTGGCTGTCGGGCCGTTACCGGTCGCTGCGGCCGGAGGCCGCGCGCGCGGATCTCGCCGTCATTGTGCCGGCACTTGTCGCGGATCTCGCGCGCTCCGGCGCCCCTGACGTCGCCCTCGTCGCCTGTGACCGGTTCTTTTCGGAGCTGCCCGGCGGCGAGCGGTTGCTGGCGGCGTTGCGCACGCATCCCGATCTCGTTCGTCTGATCGCCGTGATCCTGGGCACGGCGCCGCGCCTCGGAGACATCGTCGCGCGTTCGCCGTCCTTGCTCGACGGTCTGCTCGATCCCGGCTTCTTCGGCGCTTCAACGAGCGAGGAAATCCTGACCGGGCGTCTCGACGCTTTTCTTTCCGAAGCGAAGAACGAGGAGCAAGTTTTCGACCGCGCGCGCCGCTTCGGCCGCGAGCAGATGGTTCTCATCGGCGTACGAATTCTCTCGGGCGTGCTTTCAGCGGGCCAGGCAGGCGATGCCTATGCGACGCTCGCCGACGTCGTGATCCGCGCGCTGCATCGGGAGGTCGAGCGGAGATTTGGCGAGGTCCATGGCCGCTTGCGCGGCGCCGAAACGGCCGTGCTCGCGCTCGGAAAGCTGGGCGGCCGCGAGATGACCGCGGGCTCCGACCTCGATCTGATCCTGCTTTACGAATTTGACCCGCGTTTCCCGCGCTCCGACGGCAGCAAGCCGCTCGATGGCCCGCAATATTTCGCCCGCTTCACCAAGCGGCTGATCAGCGCGCTGACGACGCCGACCAACGAAGGAAAGCTCTACGACGTCGATCTGCGCCTTCGCCCGTCCGGCCGCTCGGGGCCGGTGGCGACGGGGTTAGAAAGCTTCGCGCTTTATCAGCGGGAGAAAGCCTGGACCTGGGAGCACATGGCGTTGACGCGCGCCCGTGTGGTTTCGGCGGCGCCCGCTTTCCGCATCCGCATCGAAGCGCTGACCCGCGAAATTCTATCCCTGAAACGGGATCCGCGGAAAGTCGCCGATGACGTTCGCGAAATGCGGCGCATGATCGCGGCCGAGAAAGGCGAGGATGACCGCTGGGACCTGAAATACGTCAAGGGCGGCCTCGTCGATATCGAGTTCATCGCGCAATATCTCTCGCTCGTGCATGCCGCGGAGCATCCGGAAATTCTCGACGCCAATACCGTTCGCGCGCTCGAACGTGCCCAATCGCTCGAAATTTTGAACCCGGCCGACGGCGAATTGCTGCGCTCGGCGGCACGCCTTTACCACGATCTCACGCAGCTCTTGCGGCTTTGTTTGCCGGGGCGTTTCGATCCGGCGGCTTCGGGCCCGGCACTTCTCGCGCTGCTCGCGCGCGCGGGCGGGCTTCCCGATTTTCCCACATTGGAAGCGCATCTCGCCGACACGCAGGCGCGCGTGCGGCGCCTTTTCGGTGAAATCGTCGGCGGAAAGGCGTGAGGCGCTTCGCCGCTTCGCTTACTCCGCGGCCTCGACCGCAATCTGGCCGGGGTTGATGGGCAGGCGCAGGATGACGGTCGTGCCCATCCCCTCGATCGAGCGGATTTTCATCGCGCCCCCGTGCAATTCGGTCAGGGATTTTGCGATCGCGAGCCCGAGGCCGGAACCCTGGAAGGTCTTGGTGAATTGGCTCTCGACCTGCTCGAAGGGGCGGCCGAGCTTTTTCAAATGATCTTTCGCGATTCCGATGCCGGAATCCTCGATCAGGAGCAGGACGGCGTTCCGCGACATGCGCACGCGCACCGCGACGCGGCCCCCTTCCGTCGTGAACTTGACGGCATTGGACAAGAGGTTCAGCAGAATCTGCTTCAGCGCCCGGCGGTCGCCGGAGACGATCAAGCCCGGCGGCACCTCCTGGTAGACGGTGAGCTTCTTTTCGTCGGCCTTGACCGCCATCACGCGCATTGCTTCGGCGATGATCTGATCGAGCCGCAGATCCTCCATCGCGAGCGGCATGCGGCCGGCCTCGATTTTCGACATATCGAGGATGTCGTTGATGACCTCCAAGAGATATCGCCCGCTCTCGCGAATGTCCTGGCAATATTCCTGATATTTCTCGGAACCGAGCGCGCCGAACATGCCCGATTCCATGATCTCGGAAAATCCGATGATCGCGTTCAAGGGCGTGCGCAACTCGTGGCTCATATTGGCGAGAAAATCCGACTTCGCCTTGTTCGCCTGCTCCGCGCGGTTTTTTTCGTCGGCGTATTTTTGCGCCAGCTCCGCCAGCTGCTGCGCCTGATATTCGAGCGTCTGCTGCGACTGGCGCTGGTCGGCGATCGTGGCCATCAGCCGTTTTTCGCTCTCGATCAGGCGCTCCTCGTGGCGCTTGATCGCCGTGATGTCGGTGCCGACGGAGACGAAGCCGCCGTCCTTGGTGCGCCGCTCGCTGATCTTCAGCCA
>JBGPVT010000023.1:0-13559 GCA_041491825.1 Xanthobacteraceae bacterium
ATGCGTTTGAGGTCGGTTGCAAGATCGGCGCCGCCGATTTTCATCTTCACGGTGGAATAGCCGCGATCGAGATAGCCGCGCATCTCGGCCGCGAGGCTCTTCGCGTCGTCGCCGGGATAATAGTACCCGCCGCCGGCGTAGACCCAGGCCGATGGATCCGCCTTGCCGCCGTTATAGCGATCAGCCAATAGCTTCCACAGCGGCACGCCTTCCGCTTTCGCCAGCGCATCCCATAGCGCCATGTCGAGCACGCCGACCGCCACCGAGCGCTCGCCGTGGCCGCCCGGCTTCTCGTTCTTCATCATCGCGGCCCAGGCCTTGCCCGGATCGATCAGGCCGCGCGCATCCTGCAATTCGCTCACCTTCGCCGCTTTCAGGCGCGGAATGAAACGCTCGCGCAAAAGCGCCTGCTGCGCGTAGCGGCCGTTCGAATTGAAGCCGAAGCCAACCACCGGCCGCCCGTCGCGCACAGTATCGGTGAAGATCGCGACCACGCTCGCGGTCATCGCCGAGAAATCGATGAAAGCGTTGCGGATCGAGGATTTGATCGGAACGACGATGTCGGAAATGCCGGTGATGCGCATGGCCGCAAACTATGCCTTGGGGCCGGATTTCCGCAACGATGGCGCCCCATCGGGGGAAAGTGGACTTTCCCGGCCTTTTCTGGTACGCACCGCGCGCCCGGTGAGGCCCGCCGCTTTTGCCGCGGGAAGCTCGGCCGAAACACGATCCTAAACTTGGAAAGAGGAAGACACGTGCAGGTTCTCGTTCGCGACAACAACGTCGATCAAGCCCTCAAAGCGCTCAAGAAGAAAATGCAGCGCGAGGGCATCTTCCGCGAGATGAAGCTGCGCGGCCACTACGAAAAGCCCTCCGAGAAGCGCGCCCGCGAGAAGGCGGAAGCGATCCGCCGCGCGCGTAAGCTCGCGCGCAAGCGCGCCCAGCGCGAGGGGCTTCTGCCCTCGAAGCCCAAGATCGTGCCCGGTGCGGCCGGTGGCCGCGGCGGCAGGCCCGGCGGTTTCGGTGGCGGCGGCTTCGGCGGCGGTGGCGGTGGCTTCGGCGGCGGTGGTGGCGGCTTTGGCGGAGGTGGCGGCTTCGGCGGTGGCGGCCATCGCTGATCCACGCATTCATTCAACGACCTCGCGCGGGCAGGCTCAAAACCTCCGCCCGCGTTTTCATTTCTGGCTAAGGCGCCGGTTCGGCGAGAAAGCTCCGAATGATATCGAGCGCGCCGTTTTGATCGAGATCGACATGGCCGCCTTCGGGAAACCGCACGAATTTCTTCGGCGCGCGGATCAGTGCGTAAAGTCGCTCGCCATATTCGATCGGCACGATGCGGTCGCGCTCGCCATGGATGACAAGTACCGGAGCCGTGACGCCGCCGACGCGCTCGTCCGAGCGATAGCGGTCCTTGAGCAATAGCCGCACCGGTATGAACGGATAGGCGGCAGCGGCGATATCGACGATCGAAGTATAGGGCGCTTGCAAGAGGACGCGCGCGACCGGTTTTTCCGCCGCGAGCCAAATGGCAACACCAGTGCCGAGCGATTCGCCGAAAACCGCGATTCGGTTTGCCGGATAGCGCGCGGCCGCGAAGGCATAGGCGGCAGCGGCGTCGGCCAGAAGCCCTTCTTCGGTCGGACTCCCGCTCGAGCCGCCATAGCCGCGATACGAAAGCGCC
Source organism: Xanthobacteraceae bacterium (assembly GCA_041491825.1). Classification (GTDB taxonomy): domain Bacteria; phylum Pseudomonadota; class Alphaproteobacteria; order Rhizobiales; family Xanthobacteraceae; genus Palsa-892. Next base: position 1,682 of record JBGPVT010000023.1, read on the forward strand.
ACGAGTCCGTTTCCGCCCGCGATCAAGCCGCGAAAACGGCGAACACGATGAACCAGCGCGCCGCCATTGCCGTGGAGGTAGAGAACCACGGGCTTGCCCTCCGCCGCCGGCACGTACCAGACGACCAGTTTTTCGCCATCGACGGTTTCGATCGCGACTTCTTCGGCTTCGGGGAGGCCGGCCTGGACGGGCGGCGTGCGCGTCCGGTCCGGAAAATACAAGAGCGAGCGCTGCGCGAAATAGGCAATCGCGACCATCGCGCCATAGCCGGCCAGCAGGAACAGGAGAATGAATTTCAATGCCGCCATGGCCGTTGATTAGCACGCCGTTGCGATGCCCGTACTGTGCGCTGGCTTGTGCGCAAACGCGAATTATGCGCTAGGCTTGCGGCATCGCTGCCGCGGGAGAGCAATGCCCATGTCGACTTCAGGTTGGATTTTTATCGGCGTCGTCGGTTTTCTGATCGTTTTCGCCATCTTCATCTACAATGGTCTGATTACGCTCAGACAGCGCGTCAATCAGGCCTTCGCCGACATCGACGTGCAGTTGAAGCAGCGGCACGATTTGATCCCCAATCTGATCGAAACCGTGAAGGGTTACGCCGCGCACGAACGCGGCACGCTCGACGCTGTGGTGAAGGCGCGCAATGCCGCGATGGCGGCACAGACGCCGGGCCAGGTCGCCGCCGCCGAGAACCAGCTGACCGGCGCACTGCGCGGGCTGCTCGCGCTTGGCGAAGCCTATCCCGACCTCAAGGCGAGCGCGAACTTCCAGCAGTTGCAGGGCGAATTGTCCGACCTCGAGAACAAGATCGCCGCCGCCCGCCGTTTCTTCAACAACGCGGTGCAGGAATACAACACCGGCATCCAGCGTTTTCCGGCGGCGCTGTTCGCGGGCATACTCGGATTCAGCCAGCGCGACTTTTTCGATCTCGGCGAGACACGCGGGGAGCTCCAACAGCCGCCGAGCGTGAAGTTTTAAGGCGTTAACGCGCCCGCAGGCGGCGAAGAACGGACCATGGCAAACGCCTACGGTCTTTACACGCACATCCGCGGAAACCGGGTGCGCTCGGCGTTCCTGCTGATCGGGTTGTTCTTTCTCATCTACGTGCTCGTGTTCGCGGGCGCGCTCGTCGCCGAGGCCTTCCTGCATGGCAACGAGGATTTGCAGATCATTCTGTTGCGCGCAGAGCGCGACTTTCCGCCCGCCGTGCCGTGGGCGACCGGCGGCACGCTGTTGTGGATTTTCATCGCCTACTACTTCCACCAGTCGATGATCGACGCGCTCACCGGCGGCGAGCTCGTCTCGCGCACGGATTATCCCCAATTGTGGGATACGCTCGAAAATCTCTGCATTTCGCGCGGCATCCCGATGCCAAAGCTGAAGGTCATGGAGTCGGACGCGCTCAATGCTTTCTCCACCGGCATGAACCAGAGACAATATTCGATCACGGTGACGACGGGCCTGATCAAGCAGCTGAACCAAGCCGAGCTCGAGGCCGTCCTCGGCCATGAGCTTACCCACATCCGGAACGGCGACGTGCGCCTGATGGTGATCGCCATGATCATCGCCGGCGTCGTCTCGTTCTTCGGCGAGATGATCTTCCGCCTGTTCACGAACACGAGTTACACCTTCAGCGGCGGCCGCTCGTCGTCGTCATCTTCTTCCTCGAGCGACCGCAAGGGCGGCGGCGCCGCGGCCGCGATCCTGATCGCGGTCGTGCTCATTCTCGTCGCCTGGCTGCTTTCGGTGGTGGTGCGCCTCGCGCTGTCGCGCTCGCGAGAATTTCTCGCCGACGCGGGCTCGGTCGATCTCACCAAGAACCCCGACGCGATGATCTCGGCATTGCGCAAGATCGAGGGGCGCGGCGAATTGCCGGGCGCGACCTCGGCGGTGATGGAAATGTGCGTCGACAATCCGCGCGAGGGCTTCAGCAACCTTTTCGACACGCATCCCTCGGTCGACCGGCGCGTGGCGGCGCTGGTGAAATTCGCCGGCGGCCACGATCCGGGGCCGATCGCGCTCCCGGCGCCGAAGGAAGCGCCGGAAGAAGGCGCGGACGAAACGACGGCGCCCGATTCCGGAGACACGAAAGCCGGCCCGTGGAGCGAGCCGGCGCCGCCGGAAACGAAAAGCGGCCCCTGGGGCGATAAAGCATGATCCCGAAAAGTGGGAACCGGTTTTCGGAAAAGATCATGCTTCACTAAAATATTAGGGAGGCGCGCCGATTCAACCTAAAGCAAGGATGCGCTAGAGCGCCTTCACGATGTTCTCGACCATCTTCTTCGCGTCGGAGAACAGCATCATCGTATTGTCGCGGAAAAACAGCTCGTTCTCGACGCCGGCATAGCCCGAGCCCATGCCGCGCTTCACGAACAGGACCGTTTTCGCCCTTTCCACGTCCAAGACGGGCATGCCGAAAATCGGCGATTTCGGATCGGTTTTGGCGGCGGGATTGGTCACGTCGTTGGCGCCGATCACGAAGGCGACGTCGGCCTGCGCGAATTCCGAGTTGATGTCCTCGAGCTCGAACACCTCGTCATAGGGCACGTTGGCCTCGGCCAAGAGCACGTTCATGTGGCCGGGCATGCGGCCCGCCACCGGATGGATCGCGTATTTCACCTCGACGCCTTCCGCCTTCAGCCTGTCGGCCATTTCGCGGAGCGCATGCTGCGCCTGCGCCACCGCCATGCCGTAGCCGGGCACGACGATCACCTTCGAGGCGTTCTTCATGATGAAGGCGGCATCGTCCGCCGAGCCCTGCTTCACCGGCCGCGTCTCGATGTGGCCCGCCGGACCCGCCGTCTCGCCGCCGAAGCCGCCGAGGATCACCGCGAAGAAGTTGCGGTTCATGCCCTTGCACATGATGTAGGACAGAATCGCGCCCGAGGAGCCCACGAGCGCGCCGGTGACGATCAGCGCCGTGTTGCCGAGCGTGAAGCCGATGCCGGCCGCCGCCCAGCCGGAATAGGAATTCAGCATCGAGATCACGACCGGCATATCGGCGCCGCCGATCGGAACGATGATGAGGACGCCGATCAGAAAGGAGAGCAGCGCGATCGCCCAGAACAGGGCGTGGCTTTCCGTGCGCACGAACATCACGATCGAAGCGAGGATCGCGAGCGCAATCAGGATGTTGATGACGTGGCGCGCGGGCAGCATGATCGGCGCGCCGCTCATGTTGCCGTTGAGCTTGAGAAACGCGATGATGGAGCCCGTGAAGGTGACGGCGCCGATGGCGGTGCCGATCGACATTTCGACGAGGCTCTGGCCGTGAATGTCTCCCGGCGCGCCGATGCCGAAGGCCTGCGGCGCGTAGAGCGCGCCGGCGGCGACCAGCACCGCAGCTAAGCCCACGAGCGAATGGAACGCGGCGACGAGCTGCGGCATCGCCGTCATCGCGATCCGCCGCGCGATCACGGCGCCAACGCCACCGCCGATGGCGAGCCCGCCTACGACGAGCGCCCAGCCGATGGGGCCGGCGGGCGGCGAGGCTGCGAGCGTGGTGGCGATCGCGATCGCCATGCCGGCCATGCCGAACAGATTTCCCTGTCGCGACGTTTCGGGATTGGATAGCCCGCGCAACGCGAGAATGAACAAGATGCCCGCGACGAGATAAAGCAGCGCGACGATATTTCCGCTCATCGCCCGCACTCCCGTGCGCCGTCATCCTGAGGAGCGAGTGAGCGCGGCGAACGAGCCTCGAAGGATGATCGGCCCGGGCCGTCGCCCTTCGAGGCTCGGCTTTCAGCCGAGCACCTCAGGGTGACGGAGAGAAAACATTTTTTGGGCATGACGCTCATTTCTTCTTTTTCTGATACATCGACAGCATCCGCTGGGTGACGAGGAAGCCGCCGAAGATGTTGACCGACGCCATTGCGAGCGCCGCAAAGCCGAGGCCGCGCGCCCACCACGATGCCGTCTCGTCGCCGACGACCGAAACGCCGACCGCCAACAGCGCGCCCACCACAATCACCGAGGAGATGGCGTTGGTCACCGACATCAGCGGCGTGTGCAGCGCCGGCGTCACCGACCACACCACGTAATAGCCGACGAAGACGGCGAGCACGAAAATCGAGAGCCGGAAGACGAAGGGATCGACCGCCGCTATTTCGCCCATCACGCGGCTCCCTTCGGTTTGAAGTTCGGATGCACCACCGCGCCGTTGCGCGTGAGCAAGGTCGCCTTCACGATCTCGTCCTCCCAAGGCACGTTCAATTTCTTGTCCTTCACGAGCAAGTCGAGGAAGGCGAGCAGGTTTTTCGCGTAAAGCGCCGAAGAACTCGCGGCGAGCCGTCCCGGCACGTTCAGGAAGCCCACGACCTTCACGCCGTTATGTTCGACCACCTTGTCGGGCTGCGCGAGCTCGCAATTGCCGCCGCGTTCGACCGCGAGATCGACGATCACCGAACCCGGCTTCATCGATTCCACCATCGCCTTGGAGACGAGCTTCGGCGCCGGCCGCCCCGGGATCAACGCGGTCGTAATCACGATGTCTTGCTTGGCGATATGGGCGGCGACGAGCGCTGCTTGCTTCGCCTGATATTCCTTGGACATTTCCTTGGCGTAGCCGGCGGCGGTCTCGGCCTGCTTGAATTCCTCGTCTTCGACTGCGACGAATTTCGCGCCGAGCGATTCCACCTGTTCCTTCGCCGCGGGCCGCACGTCGGTCGCGGTCACCATCGCGCCGAGACGGCGCGCGGTCGCGATCGCCTGCAAGCCGGCGACGCCGGCGCCCATGACGAAGGCGCGCGCGGCGGGAATGGTGCCCGCCGCCGTCATCATCATCGGCAGTGCGCGGCCATATTCGGCGGATGCGTCGATCACCGCGCGGTAGCCCGCGAGGTTCGCCTGCGACGAAAGCACGTCCATCACCTGCGCGCGCGTGATGCGCGGCATCAACTCCATCGCGAAGGCGGAGACCTTGGCGCCCGCCATATCGGCGAGTGCCGCTTCGTTGCCGAAAGGATCCATGATTGCGATGACGATGGCTCCGGACTTGTAGCCGGGAAGTTCGGCCTTCGACGGCCGCCGCACTTTCAGCACGATATCGGCATCAGCGACCGTGTCCTTGCCGCTTGCGACCTTGGCGCCCGCGCCTTGGAAGTCCTTGTCGAGGATGCCCGCCTTTTCTCCGGCGCCCTTTTCCACCGCGACTTCGGCGCCCATCCCGATCATGCGCTTGACGGTATCGGGCGTCGCCGCAACGCGCGGCTCGCCGGGATCCGTCTCCGCTGGAATTGCGATCTTCATGGCGGGAATGCGAAATCAGGTTCAGGTGAGGAAAGCGAACATCAAGACGAGAATAACGGCGGCTATGATCACGATCCATTTGGCAAGCGCGAGAAAATCCTCGTAGGTCTCCTCGTGCTGCTCGTAATCGTTGCCTGGAGCCGTCGAATATTTTGGTGCGCCGTGATCGGCCATCGCTGTTCCCCGTAAGCCTGCGAGTTCCTAACCCAAGTAATGAACTATTCCATTGATTCAAATCAATCGAAAGCGGCTGAGCACATCTAACTAAAATATTATAGCTGCCCTTTTCAAGGTGAAGCCTTAGCCGAAAGGCCTATCTCCGGCAACCGTTTCACGCCGCGGCGTCGAGCCCGGCGGCGCCGAGCACCGCCGCCTGGCGGCGGGCGACCTCGGTCACCGAAAATTCCGCGATCGCGTCCTCGAACAGCCGGTGGAAATTGAGTTCGGCGGCAAGATGCAGGAAGACGGCGCCGAGCCCGACCGCCGCGCGGTCCATCAACAAAAATTCCTGCGGCACGGTGACCGGCCCGAGTTCCTTCAGCGCCGTATGCGCGCGATAGACCTCACGGCGGCCGTATTCGGAGGGCTTCACCCCGTCGGCAACGGTGCGCACGCGGTCGTCCATCAAGGGGGCGTAGATGAAGCGCGCCCAGATGTTGAGCGCGTCGATCAGCCCGCGCGAGAGGCCCTGGAAGCCCCAGGTCTCGTAGGCATGCACCACCCTTGCCTCCTCGCCGTGTCGCAAACCGCGATAAAGATCGACCACGCCGCCCACGAACTTCGGCGGGAAAATACGGATGCAGCCGTAATCGAGGAGGTTGATGCCACGCGGCTCGCCCGTCTCCTCGAAGGCGGTGTAGTTGCCGAGATGCGGATCGCCATGAATGACGCCGAAGCGGGAGAACGGCAGCCACCACGCCTTGAACATCGCGCTCGCGAGCCGGTTGCGAATCTCGAGCGGCGCTGCTTTGTAGGCGAGCAATTTTTTTCCCTCCAGCCAGTCGAGCACGAGCAATCGCCCGGTCGAAAGCGCGGGCCAGGCATTCGGCACGCGCACCTCGGGAACGTCGGCGAGCATCTCGCGATAGAGCGCTGCGTGCTTCGCCTCGCGGCGATAATCGAGCTCCTCGCGCACCCGCGCGCCTATTTCCTTGGCGATCTCGCTTGTGTCGATGGCGGGGTCCATGCGGCGGCGGATGGCGAAGATGATCTCCAGCTGCCGCAAGTCGGCTTCGACAGCCGACTGCATGTCGGGATACTGCAGCTTGGCGGCGAGCGGCTTGCCGTCGTGCGAGGCCGCGCGATGCACCTGGCCGAGGGAAGCCGCCGCTGCGGGCTTGTGCTCGAAGGCGCCGAACCTTTGCTGCCAATCGGGGCCGAGTTCCGCCGCCATGCGGCGGCGCACGAAGGTCCAACCCATCGGCGGCGCTTCGTTCTGCAATTTCATCAATTCGGCGGCGTATTCGGCCGGCAGCGCGTCCGGAATGGTGGCGAGCAGCTGCGCCACCTTCATGATCGGCCCCTTGAGATTGCCGAGCGCTCCGGCGAGCGCGATCGCATTGGCGCCGCGATCGAGCGCGAAGCCGAACACGCGCGAGCCGATCATTTGCGCCGCGACCCCGCCGACATTGGTGCCGACGCGCGCGTAGCGCGCCGCACGGGCGGAGAAACGATTGCGTTCGCGGTCGGTCATCGGCTCAATCTCGGCGCGTAGCGGCCGCGTTGCAAGCGCCCCGTCACGCTTTAGCGTCGAGCGTTTCGATCTCGTTGATCATCCGCTCGATCAGGCCGAGGCCGTTCTGCCAGAACCCCGGATCGCGGGCGTCGAGGCCGAAGGGCTTCAGGAGCGCGGAGTGATGCTTGCTGCCGCCGGCGGCGAGCATGTCGAGATAGCGCTCGGCGAATCCTTTGTCGGCGCGCTCGTAGACCGCGTAGAGCGAATTCACCAGGCAATCGCCGAACGCATAGGCATAGACATAGAACGGCGCGTGGATGAAATGGCCCACATAGGTCCAGAACGTTTCGTAACCGGGCCCGAGGCGGATCGCGGGTCCGAGACTCTCGCCCTGCACGTCCAGCCAGATTTCGCCCAAACGCTCCGCGGTGAGCTCGCCTTGTTTGCGCTCGGTGTGGACCTTGCGCTCGAACGTATAGAAGGCGATCTGGCGCACGACCGTGTTGATCATGTCCTCGACCTTCTGGGCGAGCATTGCCTTCCTCGCCACCGGCTCCGAAGTTTTCGCGAGCAGCGCGCGAAAGGTCAGCATCTCGCCGAATACCGACGCCGTCTCCGCGAGCGTGAGCGGGGTTGCCGCCATCAGCGCGCCTTGCTTCCCCGCCAGCACCTGATGCACGCCGTGGCCGAGCTCGTGTGCGAGCGTCATCACGTCGCGCGGCTTGCCCTGATAGTTCAAGAGCACATAGGGGTGCACCGAAGGCACGCACGGATGCGAGAACGCCCCCGGCGCCTTGCCGGGCCGCACCGGCGCGTCGATCCAACGCTCGTCGAAGAAGCGGCGCGCGATATCCGCCATTTTCGGCGAGAAGCCGCCATAGGCCGAGAGCACCGTGTCGCGCGCCTCGCCCCAATTGACGGGGCGCTGCTCGACCTTCGGCAGCGGCGCGTTGCGATCCCAGTATTCCAGCCGCTCCTTGCCGAGCCATTTTGCCTTCATGGCGTAATAGCGGTGCGAAAGCCGCGGGAAGGCCGCGCGCACCGCCGCCACCAGCGCCTCCACCACCTCGCGCTCGACGCGGTTCGAAAGGTGACGCTCGTCGGCGATGTCCTCGAAGCCGCGCCAGCGATCGGAGATTTCCTTGTCCTTGGCGAGCGTGTTGGTGATGTGGGTGAAGGTGCGAAGATTCGCACGGAAGACCTCGGCGAGCGCTTCCGCCGCCTCTTTGCGCTTGGCTTCCTCCGGCTCCATCAGAAGATTCAGCGTGGGCTCGAGCGTCAATTCCTTGCCGCCGGCTTTGAAGCGGAGCGAAGCGATCGTTTCGTCGAACATCCGGTTCCAGGCTGAGTCGCCCGTCACCGATTTTTCGTGGAACAACTGCTCGATGCGGTCTTCCAACTGATAGGGCTTCTCCTTGCGGACATCCTCGATCCACGGCCGGTAGTAGCCGAATGCGGGATCGGCGAACGCCTTCTCGATCAACCCGTCATCGATGCGGTTGAGTTCGAGTGTAAAAAATAAAAGATGCGAGGAAGCGGCGGTGATTTTTTCCTGCACGTCGCCATAGAACTTGGCGCGCTTCGGATTGGTCGTGTCGCCGGCATAGACGAGGCCCGCGAACGAGCTCAGCCTGCCGAGCAACTCCCCCACCGCCTCGAAACGCTTGACCGCGGCGCCGAGTTTTTCCCCCGCCGCCTGCGATGCGGCGATGTCGGCGAGCTTTCTTTTGTAGCTTTCCTCGAAGGCGACGCATTCGGCGTCGGCACGCGCGAGATCCGCCGCCACCTCCGGCGCGTCGATCGCGGGATACAGATCGGTGAGATTCCACTCGGGCAAAGCGGCGCTCGCCTCGTTCACGCGGGCGGCTCCGGCCGAAATATGAAAGACGGGCGATATGGATTTGGGCATGGGCGGGATCGGAAGAATCTAGCTGCCTGCTCACATTACACAGATATGTGGCTCGCGGTACGGCGGATCAATCGTTGTTAGCGCACGTTTTCGGCAATCGAGAGGCCGGCCTTCAGATTCCATTAACGGCGGTCCCGCAAAGTCCCCGCTACGGGACGGGCTTCGCCCGCCGGGAGGGGTTATGGCCACGCGCGTACTCGTTGTCGACGACGATCCGGTCCAGCGCCGCCTGCTCGACGCCATGCTTCGCCGCTTCGGCTACGAGCCGGAGGTGATGGAGCGGGGCGAAGAGGCCGTGCGCCTCTTGGAAAGCCCGGAAGGCGCGCGGATCGCCTGCGCGATCCTCGATCTCGTCATGCCCGATCTCGACGGCCTCGGCGTCCTCGGCCGCCTGCGCGAGCGCGGCATCGATACGCCCGTGATCGTGCTGACGGCGCAAGGCTCGATCGACGCGGTGGTCTCCGCCATGCGCGCGGGCGCCGTCGACTTCGTCGTCAAGCCCGTCGGGCCCGAGCGGCTGCAAGTCTCGGTGCGAAACGCGCTCGCCCAGGCGGCACTCGCCGGCGAGGTGCGCCGCATGCAGCGCGCCGCCGAGGGCACCGTCGCCTTCTCCGATTTCTCGACCGCGAGCCCCCGAATGCGGGCCGCGCTCAAGCTCGCCGAAAAGGCGACGGCTTCCGAAATCCCCGTGCTGATCGAAGGCGAATCGGGCGTCGGCAAGGAATTGCTGGCTCGCGCGATCCGCGCCGCGGGCGCCCGCGCCGGCAAGCCCTTCGTCGCCGTCAATTGCGGCGCGATCCCGGCCAATCTCGTCGAGTCGATTCTGTTCGGCCACGAGAAGGGCGCCTTCACCGGCGCCTCCGAGCGCCAACTTGGCAAATTCGCCGAAGCCGACGGCGGCACGCTTTTCCTCGACGAGATCGGCGAGCTGCCGGCCGACGCGCAGGTAAAGCTCCTGCGCGCGCTGCAGGAAGGCGAGGTCGATCCCGTCGGCGCCCGCAAGCCCGTGAAGGTCGACTTCCGCCTGATCTCGGCGACCAATAGCAATCTCCTGGAGCTGGTGAAGGCAGGACACTTCCGCGAGGATCTCTTTTATCGCCTCCACATTTTCCCGATCACCATGCCGCCGCTGCGCGAGCGCCTCGAGGACGTGCCCGATCTCGTTCGCCGTTTCGTCACGCGCTTCGCCGCGGAGGAGGGAAAGCGCGTGCGCTCGGTTTCCGCCGAGGCAATCAAGATGCTCACGAGCTATCGCTGGCCGGGCAACGTGCGCCAGCTCGAGAACGCGGTGTTCCGCGCGATCGTGCTCGCCGACACGGATGAGATCGGCGTCGCCGAATTTCCCCAGATCGCGGCGCAGGTGCCGGGCTTCGAGGCTTTCGCTGCGCCGCAACCGCTCCCTGCTCCGAGGCCCGCGCAGGAACCCGCGTCCACCCCGCTCGTGATCGATGCACCGGAGACGGCACCGGCGGCCTCGGCGGATTCGCTTCCGCTTCTGGGCACCGACGGGCACGTGCGGCCGATGGAGGAAATTGAGGCAACGGCCATCCGCTTCGCCATTGCTCATTATCGCGGCCGGATGACCGAGGTTTCCCGGCGGCTCGGGATCGGCCGCTCGACGCTCTATCGCAAACTCAAGGATTTGGGTCTTGCCACAGGCTCGGAGGACGAACCCGCTGAAATGCTGGAAACGGGCGTGGCCGGGAAGTGACACTTGCCTGAAGAATAGCCTCATCAAGCCCTTATGCCTTGATTAGACCGGGCCGGGTCTGCCAGAAGCAGGGGTAATCGAGGAGGCGCGTATGAACCGGCACGGCATCTCATTGGCTGGGGGCACGTTCTTGGCCCTCCTCGCAGCCACGACCATGCTGACGCCGGTGGCCGCCTCCGCCCAGTCGATTGCCCCGGGAGAGCCGTCGGCGCGCGCGCCGATCGCGATTGCCCAGAATTCCGCCGAGGCAAAACCCAATCCCGTCGTTCCGGTTCCGGAAGCCGCGAACGCAACCCCGCCTGCCGACGCCAAGGGCGCACCCCCGCCGGCTCCCGCCGTGACGGTCGTGCCGCCGACGCCGAACCCCGTCGCGGCTACGGCCGAAGCAACGCCCATGGAGCCCACGGCTCCTGCCGCCACGCCGCAGCAGCCCGAACAGCAAGCCGCGCCGGTGCCGGCTTATACCGGCAAGGACCTCGTCAAGGCGCCGATCGCGACTTCGCTTTCCACGACGGACGCCGCGATCGCCGAAAAGCTGCGCGATCTCCTCGCCAGCAAGAGCGGCCGCTATCTCGATCGCAAGAACGAACGCGACGCGGTCGAGGCCTTCTATCGCAATCGCGGCTTCGCGCCGCTGTGGATCGACAACGGCGCGGGCAACGCGCGCGCCGCCTCGACGGCCGCTTATCTCAAGGGCGTCGACGCCGATGGCCTGGAGCCCTCCGAATACGCGGCACCCGAACTGAAGGCGGGACTGGATCCCGATGCGCTCGCCGACGCCGATCTCAGGCTTACCGTCGCGGTGCTGACCTATGCGCGCCACGCCGCCACCGGCCGCGTTTCTTTCACGCGCATCAGCAACGATGTCTACTATGATCTCGCGTTCCCCGATCCGTCCGCCATTCTGGCGAAGCTCGCCGTCGCCAGCGACGCCAAGGACACGCTTGCGTCCTATCTCCCGCAGCATCCGGCCTACAAGGCGCTGAAGGCGAAGTATGCCGAAACGCGCGCGAAGACGGGCGAGACCGCCCCCGCGCGCATTCCAAACGGCCAGCCGCTCAAGCTCGCGAAGGAATTGACGCAGGACCCGCGCGTGCCGCTCATTCGCGAACGCCTCGGCGTGCCGGCCGAAGACAACACCGCCTATAACCAGGCGCTCGCCGACGCCGTGAAGAAATATCAGGCCGAGAAAAAGCTCGGCGCGACCGGCGTTCTCAACCAGGCCACGATCGATTCCATCAACGGCCCGCGCCGCGACCGCGACGCCGACATCATCCTCGCCAATCTCGAGCGCTGGCGCTGGCTGCCGCGCGAGCTCGGCAATACCCAG
>JBGPVT010000024.1:0-13307 GCA_041491825.1 Xanthobacteraceae bacterium
ATTCACCCGGTCGCCATGTCCGTTGAGGACAACGACCGAGGCGCCGCTTGCGGCATCCCAGATGCGGGCGGTCTTATCCCAGGAGGCGGTTGCCATCCGACTGCCGTCGCGCGAGATCGCGGCGGCGGTGATGGGAGCCTGATGTCCCCGGAAAACGACGGCTGCACCGCTTACGGCATCCCAAATTCGGGCGGTCTTGTCCCAGGACGCCGTCGCAACGCGACTGCCATCGGATGACAGGGCTACGGCGGCGATCGGCTCCTTATGTCCTCGGAGAACGGCAATCAAAGCGGCGCTGGCGGTGTCCCAGATGCGGGCGGTCTTGTCCCAGGACGCCGTCACGACGCGATGGCCATCGGACGAGAAGATGGCGGAGACGACAAAATCGTCGTGCTTGAGAACGGCGGTCGCGAGCCCGCTCTTCGCGTCCCAGACGCGGGCGGTCTTGTCCAAACTTGAGGTCACTACTTGCGTACCGTCCGGCGAAAAGGCAACGGAGATCAGGTGATCCTCATGCCCGGCGAGCACCTTGATCATCGCGCCATTTTCCGCATTCCAAATCCGCGCGGTCTTGTCGCGAGAGCCCGTCACCACGCGCGTTCCGTCCGGCGAGAATGCCGCGGTGAAAACTCGATCCGCATGCCCCAGAAGCACCGCGGTCGTGGCGCCGGTCGCGGCGTCAAAAATCCTCGCTGTTAGTCCGGATGCGGTGACGACGCGACTGCCATTCGGCGAGAAGGCGACGGCGGTGATCGGCCCCTGATGTTCCCGGAGAACGGCCATCGAAGCGCCGCTGGCGGCGTTCCAAATCCGGGCGGTCTTGTCCCAGGACGCGGTGATCACGCGACCGCCATCGGGCGAGAAGGCGGCGGCGGCGACGTGATCCTCGTGTCCTTCGAGGATCGCGGTCGCTGCACCGCTTGCGGCATTCCAAATGCGGGAAGTCTTGTCGTCGGACGCGGTCACGACGCGCGTGCCATCGGGCGAGAAGGCGACGGCGGTGAGCGGGCCCTTGTGTCCCCGCAGAACGGCAATCGAAGCGCCGTTCGCGGAATCCCAAATCCGTGCCGTGGCGTCGTCGGACGCCGTCACGACGCGCGTGCCATCGGGCGAGAAGGCAAGGGCGGTGACCCGATCCTGATGTCCATCGACCCCGCCGAGCACCAGGCGTTCTCTTTGCGTGACGGTGGCGATCTCGAGCGCATCTTCGGCGCCTCGAACAAAGGGACGATCCGGATTACGGATCTCGCGCGGAAGCGCGGCGAGCGCCAACAGCACCGCCAGGGTGGAATCTCCGCTTGCCACGGCCGCCTGGGTATCGCGGGCCAGAAAGCGCGATTGCGCGATCAGCGCTTCGTTGCGTTGGCTCTCCGCCAGATAAAACGCGCCAAAGGATACGATGCTCAATCCGGCGAGACAGACCATGATCGCTGCCGCGATGGTCCAGCGACGCCTCGCAGCGGCCATTGTCGCGGCACGCGATTGCTCGATGAAAGTACGGAGTTCGGGGGCGAGCTCATCGCCCCAGCGCCGAGAGAGATCGAGCGCGTTGGCGAGATGCGGGTCACGCAACAGGTAACCGCGCCGTTGCCTTGGGCTCGCCGCTCGCCATTCGGCTTCGGCTTCCTCAATGGCGGCGCGCATCCGCAAGTCGTCCCGGTCCTGACCGATCTGCGTTTTGGCGCGTTCCCAGTACGAGATGAGCGCTTCGTGTGCGATGCGAACGCGCGCGCCCGTGCCGTCACCTTCGGCGACCAGCAGACGAACTTCCTTGTCTAGAAGCGCATCGATAATCACACGCTCCGTGCCGCCTTTGGGAAAGCGCGACATGGATGTCGCTCGCGCGGTCGGTTCCGCTCCCGACCGGCTTACCGCCACGAGCGATCGCAGGACTCGAGGAAACACGGCCTGAATTTCAGGCGATAGATTTGCAAACGCGGATTCCGCCCGCGTGGCGATGGCGCCTCTCAATCCGCCCAACGCGTGCATCGAGTCGAAGGTCAGGGTGGATCGCTTTCCGTCGCGAATATCCTTTTGATAGAGCGCGTCGAGTAGAAACGACAAAAGCGGCAGCGCGCCCGGTTCCCTCGCGGCCTCGACGGCAAGGGTGGCGTCGAGTTTGATGCCCTTTTCCGGATCCGTCCCGAAGTCGATTCCGGCGGCTTCGGCGGGTCCGCGGATCATCTCGATGATCTCCGACTGCTCCGCGGGGAGCAGATCAAACCGCCCTTTTTCGGCCGCCATCTCGACGAGAAGCGGCGTTTCCGCGGCTCGATGCCAGTAATCGCTTCGAATGGTGGCGATGACGAAAACCTGGCCCGATCGAGCGAGCCCATCGATGCAGCGTATGAACGATGTCCGCTGTTCGGGCGTGATTTCCAGAAAGGTGAACAGCTCTTCCAGCTGATCGATCACGAGCACAAGTCGCGCCGACTCTATCGCCAGGATCTCCGCCCGTTGCCGCGCGGCATCCGTGATTTTATTGAGCGTCGCCACGATCGTGAATTTGGGATCCGAGGCCGCCGCGGCGAGGTGCTCGGTCAAAGCCGTCGCGTCTTGTCCGGGAGCCAAGAGTTCGGGGAGCGCCGTTTTGGCAACAAGCGCCTCGGCGAGTGCGGCGAACGGGCCGTCCCGATGTCCGCCCGGCCGCATAACCGCGCGTCGCCACAAGCCGACCCCCGGCACGACGCCGGGCGCGACCAACGCGGGAACCATGCCCGCTTGTACGAGCGAGGACTTTCCGGCGCCGCTGGCGCCGACAATGAGCAGAAACGCGCGGCCGCGCTCGGCATTCTCCAGCAAGAGCTCGACCGTATTGGTCGCGGCTTGGGTGCGGCCAAAGAAAATCGGCGCATCTTCGAATCGGAAGGTCTCGAGACCGCGAAAAGGACTGCCCTTTAGCCAGACTGACGTCGTTGGCTTGCTCACATCCCGGAATTGCTGGATGCGACGCTCGATCAGCTGACGCACGTCGCTTTCGAACTTCGATTCAAACGAATCGAGAGTCGTAAACTCGCTGAAGGCCGCGTGATATTGACCGCGACTTACGAAGTGGCGGCTCCAGAAAGCCTCGATTTTTTCCCACTGATCTTCCGCCAGTACCTTTGCAGCCTTGTCCTTGAGGGAAACGACGGGATCCGTGGTTTTGCGATAAGCGAGAAGCTCGGGCACTCCGCCCCGCTGCTTTTGCGCGGCGAGGGCGCTTTCGAATTCCCATTCGGTGCCGGTTACCGGAGTTCTGCCGTCAATTCCGCGATATTCCCGCGTTTCGGTTCGCTCGGGTAATGGCGTGCCAAGTCTCGACCACAGGATCAAAACGACGATATCGCTGTCGCCCGGGGGCGAAATGTTGTCCTGGAAATTATGAGACGCCAGCATCGGCTCATATTCCCAAAGATCCGACTTTATCTCGAGAAATCGCGCATACGTCCGCGCCAGCTTCTCGATTACAAGCTTGGCGCGCCGCCGCTCGGGAATCACGTCACCTGGAGACGATATGAAGATACGCAGCGGGGGCGACATATTCCTTAGCCAAAATGGAAAAGGGAAAGAACGAGGCGGGCTTTCTCACGCAATCATGCAAGCAATCTGCGGCGATCGCTTGCCATGTTTATCGAGCTATCGCAGTTTCAGGCTGATGCGGTGGAATTGCAAGCCTATGATAACAATTGATATTCATTCGTGACGCAGGTTGAGGGGCGGGGTCATGATCGGCAAAATGCACATCCGGAGAAATCGTCGTTTATGTTTCTACGCGGCTATTCTGGCTTTCATTTTCGGAATGATGGATTTATCCGCCACGGCGCAAACGATGCTGCCGATACCGGGGCTTTATTCCGGCAAAGTCAATCGCAACCGCAATAACGGCCCGGCCCTCGAGACGCGTACATACCGGATGCGTTTGAACGACGATTTGGCCACGGGCACCGTCGATGTATATGAACTGGATGGGACATTCATCGCGCATCTCGACTTCGCCGGCCGCACGGATGGAGAAAAATTCGTAGGCCGGACAAACCTGCGGAACGCGCCGCCCGACTATTTACCCGACAATATTCTCCTGAACTTCGGCGCCGACCACAAATCGGTCGAGTGGCGGCATAGCGATGGAAATATTCAGGGATCCGGCGTGCTCTACCGTTAGAAAAATACCGCCACCTGCAAGACCGCGGACAAGAATCAAAGGATATATCTAGATGGTTTGGCGAATCGCGTTCGAGAGCGCCGTGGGCGCGTTGAGCATCCCAAACTACCGCGTATTCACGATTGGAAATACGATTTCGCTGATCGGCGTATGGATACAGCGCGTGGCGGTCGGCTGGCTCGCTTGGGAGCTCACGCATTCGGGCACTTGGC
This sequence comes from Xanthobacteraceae bacterium, assembly GCA_041491825.1. Classification (GTDB taxonomy): domain Bacteria; phylum Pseudomonadota; class Alphaproteobacteria; order Rhizobiales; family Xanthobacteraceae; genus Palsa-892. The sequence goes on from JBGPVT010000024.1 coordinate 4,357, forward strand.
TCAGCCTTTGCGCGACCGCTGACTTGATTCCGGTGATCGTGATCAGCCCCTGGGCCGGCGCACTGAGCGACCGGATCGACCACGTGCGATTGATTTGGATCACCCAATCCCTTGTTGCGGTCCAGGCCGCCGTGGTCGCGATCTTGAGCTATCTCGGGGTGATGACGGTCGAGGTGCTTTTTTCGCTCACGCTTGTGTTGGGCGTTTTGATTTCCACGAACCAGCCTTCGCGGCTGGCGCTGATTGTGACGCTTGTGGGTCGCGAGAAGGTTGGCTCGGCCATCTCGATCAACTCGCTGACGTTCAACGCAACGCGTTTTATCGGCCCGGTGGTCGCCGGGCTCATCATCAGCCAGGCCAATATCGCGATCGCCTTCGCCTGTAGCGCGCTGGCCTATATTCCCTTTCTCATCGCATTGAGCCGCATCGATACGGGTTCGATCGAAAAACAAAACCCCGCTCCACGGGGGAACATATGGCGCGAATCGGCCGAGGGCTATGCGTATGTGTTGCGCCATCCGGGCATCGGTCGAATTATTATTTTGCTCTTTGCCACGGCGATCTGCTTGCGCGGGTTTGTCGAACTCCTTCCCGGTTTTGCCGATCAGATCTTCAAGGTCGGCCCGGAGGGCCTTGGCTGGCTCGTCGCCATGGCAGGGCTCGGTGCGATCACCGGAGGATTACGGATGTTGTCCAGTAGCGGTACGAACGGCCTGACCAAGCGCATCGTGAATCACACGCTTGTACTGGCGTTGGCTGTCCTCTGTTTTTCCGCCACGGCTCGCTATGAGCTCGCCCTCGTTTGCATTTACATCGCAGGATATACGATGGTGGTGACGGGGGTCGGCACCGAAACGCTCATCCAACATGCCGTCGATCCCGACAAACGCGGGCGCGTGCTCGGTTTATATGGGATGATTTTCCGTGCCGCTCCGGCCATCAACGCAATTATATTGGGAATATTCTCGTCCTATTTCGGATTGCAGATGCCGCTCATCATTTTGGCACTCGCCAGCCTGCTGATTTGGGCATGGGCGCGGCTTCGCCAAGCCGATATCACGCGGGCGCTGGAAGTCGAGGCGCATCAGCGGCCGGTTGTCTAAGCTGCTTTTCACTATCGCAAAGGTAGGCTAGGTCCTGAAAGCGGCTTTACCGCGGGAGCTTCCGGATATCATGTCGTACACTACGATGCTTTTTCCTCATCGTCAGAGATAACCGGTGACGCAAGCCAGCCGCATACGCGGGAGAGTCACCAGCATTCGTTCGCTGGGGGGCATTGCCTTTGCCGAGGTGTTCGACGGCGAACATTTTTTGAAGTGCGTATTTGAAAATCCGGACAAACTTGTGAAGCGTGGCGCGTGGATCGAGGTCGAGGGCCGGTGGAACGAAGACGCGACGCCGCGAGAATTCATGGTGGCTCGATGCGGCAAGGTCCTAAGTCCGGAAGCGGCCTTCGCGGGAACGCAACCGTTCAATCGGGCCTTGGAACGAACTCGGCTTGACGCTCTCATCATGCGTTCGGCGGTGCACGCAGCGGCGCACGAATTCTTTCTCGGTTCCGGCTTCAAACCGGTTTCTTCGCCGAAACTCGTCGGCGGTTGGGTCGCGGGTCAAACCGGAGCGTTCACGGTGGACTTTTATGGCCGGCCGCTCTTCCTGACGATCAGCCATATGATCTATCACATGATTATTTTGGCCGAGACATTCCCGAAAATATACGAAATCGCGCCGATTTTTCGCGCCGAACGGCCCAGCTCGACGCAGCGCTTGGCTGAATTTACAATCGTCGACCTGGGAATGGCGGAGTCAAACTTGGAGGACATGCTCCTTGTCTTTCAGGCCCTGGTTCATCGCATGGTCGCTGCCGCGCAAGCGACCAATCTCAAGACCATTTCGCCGCCCGCCGACCCTTCCTTTGAGCGGATTACCTTTGATGAAGTCGTCGCCCGATCCGGCGTGGGCGCGATCTCCGGACATCAGTTTCCTTCCGCGATCAAGCGCTGGCTGAACGCGAATTTCAAAAGCTTTGTTTGGGTGCTCAATTTTCCGCAGCGCACCAGACCCTTTTTCGTGAAGCAGAACGGGAATCGATGCCAAGATGCCCAGCTCTGGTATCGCGGCGTTCAGTATCTCGCGGCCGGCGGAGAACGTGAAACCGACCCGCAGGTTTTGGAGCGAAAAATATTGGCGGAGGGGAAAGACCCTGCATTGTATGAACCGCTTCTGGATGCCATGCGCCTGGGCGCGCCGAATATGGTGGGAATTGGGCTCGGCCTTGAACGGTTTCTCGCTTCGGTGACGAACGCGCTCACGGTCGCGGATTTTGCATTTTTTCCGCGCTACGACGGGCGGGTTGAGCCATAATAGAAGCGGCATGATTCTAACAGGGCCCGCTATAGCGTCAGGCGTCGCGGACGGTTCGATCACGATAGACCCGTTCGATCCGGGCCAGGTCAATCCGAATAGTTACAACTATAGGCTTGGCAACATCATTCATCGCGTCCAGCCCGACAAAAACGGCAATGTTGCGGACGCCGTCATATCCAAAGTCGACCTGGTGGAAGGCCGCGTCTTGCTGAAGCGGCATAATCTATATCTGGCCACGACATTCGAACGAATCGGAAGCAAATCGTTCGTCACGTCGCTGATCGGCCGGAGTTCGCTCGGCCGGCTCGGGCTGTTTCTGCAGGTGGCGGCGAATATCGGGCACCAAGGAACGGCGCACAAGTGGACGCTTGAAATGATGCCGGTACTCGATATTTATGTTTATCCCGGACAAATCATAGGGCAGGTGTCCTTTTGGGCATGTGAGGGATCACCTTTTGCTTACGGCGGTTGGTATGCGCATCACGATGTCCCGATGCCTTCTCGTTTGCCGCCGCGCGTGGAAAAGTAAAATTCCGTGATCCTTACAGGTGTTGAAATAACGCGAAGGGTGGCCGCCGGCGAAATTACGTTGACGCCGTTTGACGAGGAGCACGTCAACCCGAACAGCGTCGATTTATGCCTTGCCGATGAATTCCTTCGATATACGACCTCACCAATCGATCCGCGTTATGAAGCCGAGTGCGAGACGCTCCGCATCGATAACGAGGGCTATTTGATGGAAGCAGGCGCATTCCTGCTGGGGGCTTCACGCGAAGTCGTCGGTAGTCAACACTTCGTGCCGATCATCCACGGCAAATCCAGCACGGCGCGTGCGGGGTTGTTCGTGCATGTCACCGCGGACCTGATCGATATCGGATCGATCGGAAACGTCACGTTTCAACTATATGCGACGCTGCCGATCCGGCTTTTCGCCGGAATGCGGATCGCGCAAGTTACTTTTTGGCGCCCCTTTGGGGAAATTAAATTATACGACGGGAAGTACAAAAATTCGCAGGGCCCGCGAAAATCGGAAATCCATCGCGATCCATTTTGGCGGTCTTGATCGGTCAGACGCGACGCTTCAGGCCGAGCAGCGCGCGCCATATCGAAGGCAATATCCGGATTGCGAATGTCGAGATAAATGCCGCGGATGCCGACCGTTTCCGCTCCGCGGATATTCTTGAACTGATCGTCGATGAAAATCGACTTGCCGCCCATCGCGTAAAGATCGGAAAGCGCTTCGTTAACGCGCGCTGCGCAGTCGCCCTAGGTTGCCTTTTCATTCCCCGCGTAACAAGAGCGCATCTCGCGGAATGAAATCAGCCGCTGGCGGCTTTCGTCCCAAAGCACGAGCCGCACGCAGCGAAAACTTTCGCCGAGCGTGAGCCGGCCGACGCGGCCGAGCTCCGGATAGTCGCGGAGCACGCTGGGCAGCCGATAATACGGAATTTTGCTGCATAGATGATGGATATGGTGGACGCCGATATTGGCGGTGAACCAGCGCAGGATGTTCGGCAAGTCATAATACGAGCTGCCGTGGAGCGCGGCTTCATGCAGGTTCCAGGCGCGGCTATCGGCCCAGCAAGTGTCTTCGAATTGATGCTGGACATAAAACAGCCAGACCCCGATCGAGGCCCCGATGAGCATGATCGGCAGGTGCACGAGCAGAAACGGGCCGACGCCGACGAGCCACATCATCGCCGCGACGACGATGGCGATGGCGAGATTGGTCGCCATCGTGCTCACCCAAGGCATCCAGCCGCCGCGCATCAAGCCCACCGGCAGTCGATGTTGCAGAATGAACAGATAGGCGGGCCCTACGCCAAACATCACGAGCGGGTGGCGGTACAGGCGATAACCAAGCCGGCGCCAGCGGGGAAGGGCGAGATACTCGCGCACGGTCAGCGTCTCGATATCGCCGATGCCGCGGCGATCGAGATTGCCGGAACTCGCGTGATGAAGGGCGTGGGTGCGCCGCCAGAAATCGTAGGGAGTAAAAGTCAGCACGCCGAGCGCGCGTCCGAGCCAGTCATTCGCGAGCCGATGCGGGAAGAAGGCGCCGTGCCCGCAATCGTGCTGGATCATAAAGAGCCGGACGAGAAAGCCGGCGGTGGGAACGGCGAGCAGGAGCGAGAGCCAATAGCCGATTTCGAGGGCCTTCCACATGAGAAACCACGAGAGAACCAGCGCCCCCGCCGTGATCACGAGTTCGATCACGCTACGCGCGCGGCTCGGTTCGCGATAGCGGGCAAGGATCCGCGTCCAAGCGCTCGCTTCGGGTGGGTTCAGAAAAGACAGATCTTTGTTGTGCATTTGGACAAGCCGGCCGCTAACATTCTCGAATCAGGGATTTATCGATCCTAGCGCCAATTCGATCCATATCGTTTTAAATTCGCTCAGCTGGGCGCCCCATGGTTCGGATGCGATCGTTTCCATCGATCGGGTCGGATCGATTAAGTTCCATCTGCTGGATCAGTGGGTTGCAGGCTTACACCCTACCACGCCCAGTATTTCTTCGATAGCCTTGAAGAAAGGCGAGGGCGCGGCGTTTCGCTCGACCCCCCGCTTCGACGATCTTCGCCGTTATTTCTTCCGACCGCACCGGCGAATGGCTCCAATAGGCGAGCACGCCCGCACGTGATTGCAAAGGGTTCCGCCGGGGCGCGTTGTGTAATAATCTCCCTCGATCCCATCAAAGGCTTCGGGGATGGGATGGGAGGAAGTCATGAACGCGAACAAATTGCGCTTGCTCGCAGCCGCGGCGTTTCTGGCGGCGGGACCGGCCGCGGCGCAGGAAACGCTCACGATCGGGTTCACGGTCTCGCAGACCGGCAAGCTCAATAACGATTCGGTCGCGCAGATGCGCGGCTTCGAGCTCTGGCGCGACCAGGTGAATGCCGCGGGCGGCGTCAAGGCCGGCGGCAAGAGCTATCAGGTCAATTTCGTCAGCTACGACGACGAGTCGCAGAATACCCGCGTCCAGCAGCTCTATACGCGCCTGATCTCCGAGGATAACGCGCAATTCCTATTCAGCCCCTATTCGTCCGGCCTCGTCGCCACCGCCGCGATCATCTCCGAGCAGTACGGCAAGGTGATGCTGACCACGGGCGGCGCCGAGGAAAAAACCTACCGGCTCGGCAACAAGAACCTGTTCCAGGTCTACTCGCCCGCCGGCCAATATCTCGCCGGCACCGTGCAGGCCTTGAAGCAGATCAATGCGGGCGCGCAGATCGCCTTCGTCTACAAGGACGATCCGTTCTCCAAGGCGGTCGCGGTCGCGACCCGCGATCTCGCGGCGAAGCAGGGCTTCAAGCTCGTGCTCGACGAATCCTACAGCCCCGACACCACCGATTTCGGGCCGATCATCAACAAGGTGATCTCGTCGGGCGCGACCGCGCTGATCGGCGGCGGCCACTATCCCGACGGCGCCACGTTGACGCGCCAGCTCTACGATCAGAAGGCCGGGCTCAAGTGGGTGACGTTGCTGGTGGCGCCGGACAGCCCGAATTTCGCGACGCTCGGCGATGCCGCGGTCGGCATCTCGGTGCCTTCGCAATGGGAGCCGCAGGTCGCCTTCAAGCCGGACTTCGGTCCGACCGCCGCGGAATTCGCCAAAAACTTCACCGCCAAATACTCGATCGCGCCCGGCTATCACGCCGCCGGCGGCTATACTGCGGGGCTGCTGCTGCAACACGCGATCGAAAAGGCCGGCGGCATCGATCAGGAAAAGGTCGCCGATGTCCTCAACAAGATGGACGTCACCACGCTGTTCGGCCGCACCAAATTCTCGACCGAGGCGAAGGATCACGGTCTCCAGCTCGGCCACGAAATGGTGCTGGCGCAGTGGCAGATGAAGGGCGGCAAGCTCTCGAAAGAGGTGATCTGGCCGAAATCGGCGAAAACCGCCGATATTCTGTATTGAATCGGCATGAACGATAACGATAGAGCGGCTCGCGGGCCGCTCTTTCCTTACCGGCGCACTGCATGATCGGCGTCCTCGCCTCCATCATCGACGGCGTTCTGGTCGGCGCGGTCTATGGCCTCGCCGCCATGGGCCTCACGCTGATCTGGGGCGTGATGCGCGTGATCAACCTCACGCATGGCGCGATCATCGTCTTCGGCATGTTCGCGCTGTATTTTTTCGTCTCCATGCTCGGGCTTCCGGCCTATGCGGCGATTCCGTTTTCGCTTCTATTCGGCTTCGGCTTCGGCGTCGCGCTCTACTGGATCGCCGCGCATCGGGTGATCGACCGTCCGATCCTGATGAGCCTGTTGGCGACGTTCTCCATGAACATGGTGCTGATCGGGCTCGGCACCGCGCTGTTCAGCACGAGCCCCTACAACGTTCCGGTGTCGCTGCCGGGCTTGCGATGGCAGGCCTACACCTTCACCGGCACGCACATCGTGGCGGCGGCGATCGCGGTCGCGATCGCGGGCCTCTTGTACTTGCTGCTCTATCGCACGCGCATCGGCAAGGCGATCCGCGCGGTCGCGGGAAACCGCGCCGCCGCCGAGCTCTGCGGCATCCCGACGACGCAGGTGCTTTCATTCGCTTTCGGGCTCGGCATCGCGCTTGCCTTCGTTTCGGGGACGCTGATCGCGACGCTGTTTCCCTTCACCGTACTGTCGGGGCAGGCGTATCAGGTGAAGAGCTTCGTGGTGACGGTGCTCGGCGGCCTCGGCAACCCGGCGGGCGCGCTGCTCGGCGGCATCACGCTCGGGCTGATCGAGGGCGCGGCGACGCCGTTCATGCCGGTCAGCTGGATTCCGATCGTCGAATTCGTCTTGTTCGTGATCGCGCTGCTCGCATTCCCGCGCGGGATTTTCTCGTTCTCGAGGTCTTGATCCGCATGTGGCGCCGCCCGTTCCCCTGGCTGATCGCGCTCGCGACGGCGCTGTTCGTGGTCCTGCCGCTATGGCGCGGCAGCGTGCAGCTGCGCGAGAGCCTGTTGCTCGCCGCCGTCTACATCACGCTCGCGAGCAACCTAAACTTGATGATCGGCTACGCCGGCTACGTGAATTTCGGCAACATCGTTTTCTTCGGGCTCGGCGGCTATTTCTGCGTCTATCTCGTGAACGACTGGAACTGGAATCTGGTGCTCTCCGCGCTCGCGGCGGGCTGCATCGTGAGCGCGCTCGCCTTCCTGTTCGGGCTCGGAATTCTGCGCCTGCGCGGCGCTTTCTTCGCGCTCTCGACCATCGGCGTGAACGAGGCGATCAAGCAATTCGTCACCAATTTCGAGCCGTGGGGCGGGGCGACGGGCATTTATCTGTCGCTCGACGCCTATGCCCCGCTCGGCGGGCCGCGGCAGGCGCTGTGGATCGTCTACTTCATGCTGGTCGCCGTGATGGCGCTTTCGCTGGTGGCGAGCTACGCGATCAAGAATTCGAAGTTCGGCCTCGGACTCTTGGCGATCGGCGAGAACGAGGACGCAGCGTCAATCCTCGGCGTGCCGACGCCGCGCTCCAAGGCGATCGTCTACAGCACCTCCGCCTTCCTGCCGGCGATCGCGGGCGGCCTCTACTTCTTCAAGAGCGGGATCATCGAGCCCGGGGGCGCCTTCGATCTCGGGCTTTCGATCGAGGTGATCGTGATGGTCATGCTCGGCGGCAACGGCACGATCATGGGCCCCGCGCTCGGCGCGCTCCTCTACGAGGAGATGCGCGGCACCTTGCTCACGCTCCCGACTTTCTCGCATTTCCAGCTGGTCATCGCCGGATTGCTGCTGCTCCTCATCGTGCTGTTCGCGCCCGGCGGGCTGATGGGGTTCATCCACCGGCGCTTTCCGGCGACAAGGAAGTTTTTCGAATGAGCGCGCTCCTCGAACTTTCGAACGTGAGCCGACGCTTCGGCGGCGTGCAGGCCGTCGAGGATTTGAGCTTCGCGGTGCGCGAGGGGGAAATCCTCGGCCTGATCGGGCCGAACGGGGCCGGCAAGTCGACGGTCTTCAACCTCATCAACGGCGTCTTCGCGCCGGATCAGGGAAGCATCATGTTCAAGGGCGCCGAGATCGGCGGCAAGCCGCCTTACGAGATCGCCCGCCTCGGGCTCGCGCGCGCGCATCAGATCGTGCAGCCGCTCGCCGGCATGAGCGTGCTCGACAATTGCACGGTCGGCGCCTGCTTCGGCCGCGAGAATCTTTCGCTCGCGGCGGGCCGCGAGGCGGTGCGGGAAGTGGCGGAGCTCGTCGGCCTTCCCGGGCGGTTGGAGGAGCTCGCCTCGCAACTCACCACCGCCGGCAAGAAGCGGCTCGAGCTCGCGCGCGCGCTGTCGGCGCGGCCGCGCCTTCTTCTCCTCGACGAGGTGCTCGCCGGGCTCAACCCGACCGAGGTCGGCCACATGATCGAGGTGATCCGCAAGATCCGCGAGCGCGGCGTCACCATCCTGATCATCGAGCACGTGATGCGCGCGATCATGAGCCTGTCGGACCGCATCGTGGTGCTGAACAGCGGCAAAAAGCTCGCGGAGGGCCCGCCGGCGGAGGTCGCCAACAATCCCGAGGTGATCGCCGCCTATCTGGGCGATCCGGGTCACGTGGGGCATTGAGGCGAGGATGAGCGAAACCTTGCTCACGGTCGAGGCG